>JAKSPM010000132.1 GCA_024404825.1 Clostridia bacterium | reverse complement strand
TTCAGAAGTATGCCGCATATATGAAGCAGCTTCTTGACAGCGCGGGCTATTCCAAATAAGGAGGAATAGAGGATGGAAATTGATCATGAGTGAAAATATTGAAAGGCACGGGATTGAAGCCGCCGAAATTGAGGGCAAAAAGATAACGGAGAACATCTTTCTCTGCTCTGACGGGAAATATCGCTGGGTCTACGAGTATTCCATGCTCAAAAATCCTGTCATACTCTCTACTATTTTCAAGGTATTGCTGATAGCGGCACTGATCGTAACAGGTTTCGTTATGATCCTGAATCTGATCAACGGCAATCTGGGTTTCGCGCAGCCCTCCGACATGGAAAAGACGGGACTGACTGTTGCCGGAATTGCTTTTCTTGCCTGTGTTTTGATAGCTTATCTGGTAGTCGCAAAATCCAAGGGCTTCAAGTACTGTGTTCTTTTTGAAATGGACGAAAAAAGTATAACTCATAAGGAACTGGCCAAGAGCTTTAAGAAAACGCAGGCACTTTCTGCGCTTACGTTTCTCGCCGGACTTGCCGCAAACCGACCGGGTGTTGCCGGTGCGGGACTCCTTGCCGCTGTAAAGAATGAGCTGTCTTCCGCGTTCAGCAAGGTAAAGCGTATCAAGGCGTTAAAAGCATTCCATACAATCAAGCTGGATTCACCGATGAATCACAATCAAATTTACGCGGAACCGGAAGATTACGATTTCGTACTGGAATTTATCCGGACACGTGTGTCGAACACATAATAGCCATACGGCTCAACAAAGGAGAAATATTATGAAAAAGAAAATCTTTTTACCGGTTCTGGCTGCACTGCTGATCGTATCGATACTGACAGGCTGCGGCGGAAAAACCGGTGATGGCGCAGAAACGGCAACAACTCCTGAGGACAAAGCCGTAAAAGGCAATCAGGAGTTGACGGTAGGCAGCATGGCCGAGGACGGATATGCGCTCTTTGTCCCGGCGGATACGTTTGCTGAAGGCTCCGAAGTAACGCTCGAAGCTGTGGCAGATAACGAACTGGAAAAGTATCAGGATGCGGAACGGTACGAGATTATCGGGACCCCCGTCCATGTTACATCGGACGGCTATAAAGGCGGTCTTTTTGGAACGGATGTGACGCTTTCCCTTCCGATGCCCAAAGACTCCGCTGAACTCGAAGGCGGTCTCGGACAGCTTGCAGTACTGTATTTCAACGACAGCGGAGAAGTGGAGTATCTGCTTCCCGATTCCTACAACAGTGCAGACGGGACGATGACTGTCTGCCTTCCGCATCTGAGTCCGTTCGGCTCAGCCAAGCTTACCGAAAAAGAGCAGATCAATATGTTCCTGGACAAATACGCGGCGCAGGCGGCAGTTGCCAAAGCGGACAGTCAGCGCTCGGCGGCCGATCTTGAGCCGTATGTGAAGGCGAAGATCAAGGCGCTCGGTCTGAGTGAGGAAGCCGGCAAAGAACTCACCTATTCTGTTATCAATTACATCGGCGGACAGTGCGGCGAGGATGCCGGAATGTATACCGATCTGGCGACGACGGCTTATAAATCGATCGATAAGAAAGATGCTTCAGATTTTGAAGCGAAGATGGAAGAGATCATCTCCGGCAAGCTCTACGACATGATCAATTATAATGTTGCAACCGGCAAAGCGGATTCCAAATTCAAGGATGCTGGCAAGCTCGGCACGATTCTTGGTGCTATTGCAGGCGGAGATACCGAGACCGCGATGAAGGAGATTGGCGATGCCATCGGCAATGCTGTTCCCGAGATCGGTCTGGCGACCAAGGCGGCCGGATATGTCGGTGCAAAGGTGAATGAGACCTTCACCAACTGGAAATCCAACCAGATCGAAGATCTCTATCAGAAGTACAAGAACGGCTATGAGGATATGTGGGGCAATGAAGTTATTGCCGGAGACGAGGAATCCCTGAAGACCTATCTCTATACCTCCAGCGGTTTTTCCTGGTCAAAGGGCGTATACCGTTTCTACAACATGGACAAGACTGCCGAAGTATGCGAGAAGTACGGCTGGGGAAAGAAAACATACGAGGAACTGGATGAGCATTACCGTGCCGAGTTCGACAGGCGCGCAGAAGAAGGTCTGCTCAACTACTTCAGAACCCGCAAAGCGCAGGAAGCCGAGGAAGAAAAGATCAAGGAGCAGGAACGCGAATGCGTCGAGGAGATGATGCGTTCCTACGGATGCCTGAGCTCCGGAAATTATAACAAATTCTTCGGCGAGCAGTCGAATGACGATTACAACCTGACCGAACGTCTCGATCGTATCATGAGAGTCCGTTCCATGATCTCGGAGTATGTCGACGAAGAGGCTCTTGCAAAAAGTCAGAAAGACGGAATCTACAACTGGGGTGTTCTTCTGAATGACTGGGTCAGCCTGTCTGTTGAAAATAAGAAGGACGACACGGTCAAGCTCTTTATCGCAAAGCTCAAGTCCTACGGTGTCCTCAATCCCGCTTATGATTACGGTGTGGCGATCGAGGATCTCGCAGGAAGCTATTCGGGTACGGTCACCTTTAAGGCAGTCCGTGTTACCGAGGAGATGTATCAGCTGTATAAGGAACAAAGTCAGGGTGGTGATGCAAGCGCTTATGGTCTTAATATAGAGATCAACTCCAAGGCTGACTGTGACACTGCGTTGGAGCAGTTCATAGAAGAAGGCGCCATCGTTCCCAGTCAGGATCTGACGATCAAAATAACAGGCGAGGATTCCTGCATGATCAGCGGAACAATTGCCAACGATGACGGCGACACTTTCCCGATGACGGTTCCGGCAGTTCTCAAGGATGGTAATCTTATTCTTACGACTGAAGAAGGAACAACGCAGATCAAGGTCACCGAAGACAGCGGATTCATCACCCTTTCATCGGATAAGGCTGTGTTCCTTATGGAGGTTGAAGAAGACGGCATGAAGGAATCTTTTCTGATAGAGGTTTCGATCGATCATATGATCAAGATGTAAGAGGTGTGCCCATGTATCCCTATATTGTGATCTTCGGACAGGTAACACAGACATATTATGTGTGCGCTGCAGCAGCGGGCCTGCTTGGTGCGGCACTTTCATCTGCAGCTTTGAGAAAGATCCGTCAGGGGGCATGGGCATATTTTCTGCCGTCGCTCATCATCATAAGCGCACTTTTCGGGGCACGGATCCTCAACTTTCTCACTTATCCCGGAGCCTACGCGCGCGGCTTTAGTGTGTGGACGTTTTCCTACAGGCAGCTGTCCCTCATGGGCGGTCTGATCGGAGGCACCGCGGTAATCATGCTGTACTGTTTCCTAAGAAAAGTCCGGCTGCCGCTGATTGCAGATGCATTGGCCCTTCCGGCTGCGGCTGGGATCATTCTCCTCAAGCTGGGTTGTTTTCTCAACGGATGCTGTTTCGGAAAGCCGACTGACGGACCTTTCAGGATGGTATTCCCCGTCAATGAATCCAAGTACGATTTTATTAACAGCCTTGGGGTCGTAAAAGCCAAGTCCCCGGCAGTGCATCCCACACAGCTCTATGAAATCGCAGGCGCATTGGCAGCTTTTGCGCTTGCCCTCCTGTTGACCAGATTCCTCAAGCTGAAGCAAGGAAGTACGGCCTCTATATTTGCTGCGGTTTTTAGTGCTTCCCGGTGGATCGTCCTGCCCTTCCGGGAGCTTCCGTATGAAAAACGCGTGATCAGCACTTTCTATCCGGTCTTGTACGCGTCTTTGATCTTCCTGTCTCTGGGATATCTTCTGTATGTAAACCTCCGGAAGCAGAAAGAAAATTCATCTGTTTCCCAAACAGACTATGAGTGATAATCCCCAAGAAGAAATCGGATAATTGATGTAACGCCAATATTTACAGACGCACGGCGGCAGGGATTACTCCCCGCCGCCGTGCGTCTGTTAT
>JAKSPM010000131.1 GCA_024404825.1 Clostridia bacterium | reverse complement strand
ATTCTGTCTGTTTTCATTTTGTGTGCCTCAGATTCAAATTGATCGGCTTACAAACGGCCTGACCTCACAACCTTTGCTTTCATAATAAGCCAGCATTTCATCCACCTTTTTGAGGTCATAGCTCGTCACGCAGTCCGAAAAAACATGAACTGTGTAGCCCAATTTCGTCATATTGAAGCAGGTGGATTTCACACAGGCGGTCGCATCCGCACCGGTGATGTAAAACTCGGCAATGCCGTTTTCTTTGATGAATGCGGCAAACGGCTCACTGGTCAGAGCGTTGCTTTTGGTTTTGACAAAGATGTGATCCGAAACCACGTTCAGCTCCGGCACAAGCTCTGCACCCTTGCTGTCCGGCTTGAAAGTACGGGTGCCGTCCGTGATATTGTTGTGCTTGATATATACAACGTACATACCGTTCGATACCGCCCAATCAACGGCGGCGTTGATGTTATCAATAATGTCTTTGTAATGCTTTGTAATGTCATTTTGTATGTCGATGACGACAAGAGCTTTATTTTGCATACGTTTCCCCTTTCGACCTTTCCCGACAAACCGAGTTTGCTCCTTCGCCTGTGCCAAATCGAATTGATACACGCATTATTCAATCTGTGAATAGTCCGTTTTCCTCCATCACAACGTTTGACACATTTACAAAAGATGATCAAGATTTTTTCCTTCGTTGTGTTTTCCGTAGTAACCTCCGCAGCTTTTCTTTGACCGAGCGGATATATATCATTATAGTGACCGAATGGTCACATGTCAATGGGCTTCACGAAATTATTACACTTAAAACGGCGGCAGAGGCGATTCTCCGCCGCCGTGCAGCTGTGCAGACGATAATGGCTGATACTCCGAATGTGTGGATTCTTCCATATACAAAAACAGACACCGTGAAATGCATTTCTGCAATTCACGGTGTCTGTTACCTTTATTCCGGGCTGTTTTTTACAGCACCTTTTTGCTTATTTATCAATGCGGTAGCGTTCGGGAACAGGATCCTTGCCGTCCCAGATGATGCGGCGGAACTCGATGGGGTCGGTGTTGCCCTCGGTGTTGATCATGAAAACGGTGGAATCGCTGTTCAGATTCAGCACCTTTTTGAGCTCGGGGTCGATCTCGTCGGTCTGCAGAGCAAAGAGCGTGCCGAGCGGCACTGCGCCGCTTTCGCCGGAGATGACGAGCGGATCGCCGTGGAGCGGGCAGCCGAGGATTCTCATGCCGCGTGCGGCAACGTTGTCCGGTACCTGGATAAAGATATCTGCGTTGTTTTTCAGAATATCGAATGCTACGGGAGACGGGTCACCGCAGGCAAGACCTGCCATGATGGTATCGAGCGCACCCTCGACGGAGTGGCATTCGCCGTCGCCGGCGGCGATGGATTCATAGATGCAGGGCGCCTTATCGGGCTCAACAACGATAAACAGGGGAGGATCTTCGGGGAACAGGGCGCTGTAGAAGCCGACAACACTTGCCGCCATTGCGCCGACGCCTGCCTGCACAAATACGTGGGTGGGCTTGACGATGCCCATGGCAGAGAACTGCTCCTGCGTTTCTAACATGATGGAGTTGTAGCCCTGCATGATCCAGGTGGGGATCTCTTCATAGCCGGGCCACGAAGTATCGGAAACGACATACCAGCCGTTCTTCTTGGCATCCTCTGCCGCCTGACGGACGGCGTCATCATAGTTGCCGTCAACGACAGTGACCTCTGCGCCGAACTTGCGGATGGCGTCGATTCTCGGTTGGCTGGTCTCACTGTGGACGTAGATCTTGCAGGGATAGTTGAGCTTCTGACACGCCCATGCAAGGCCGCGGCCGTGGTTGCCGTCGGTTGCGGAGCAGAAGGTCAGATCGCCGAGTGCCTTGTGACATTCGTCGCTTACCATGTATTCAAAAGAAAGATCTTCGTTTTCTTTGCCGAGCAGCTGCTTGACAAGCCGGTAGATGGCATAGGAGCCGCCCATGACCTTAAACGAATTCATATGCAGACGCATGGCTTCGTTTTTCACATAGATGCCGCCGAGACCGAGCAGGTGCGCAAGATTGGGCAGGGCAACAAGAGGGGTCATTTCATAGCCCGGGATCTGACGGTGGAACTTCCGTGCATCTCTGCCGTATTCCATACGGAACATTTGCGTGGCTTTCTCCGGCGCTTTTTTTGAAACGTCCCCGTTGTTGTGGATGATGAACTTAAAATTATTTTTCACAGTCGGTGCCTCCTGTTTTTGATCGAAAAGAATGCGGATAAAGGAATTGGTTTGCTCGGCGTGGCGAAGCATTGTTTGCAGACGGTGGGCATAAGGGCCGAGGGTCTGCTCTAACTGCGGATAATTGCAGAGGACGATCTGCGTCTGCTCGTGGATGTCTGTCAGACAGTCATGCAGAGCATCCAAATTGCGCCCATACCATTCGGGCAATTGCAGCGCCTGCGCAAAGGCGTCATGCAGATCGGCTTTCGTATGAATCATCAGACCGTCAAGGATGACTTTCATCAGGATTCACCTCCGTAGAGTAATTCAAAGGTTTCGTAGTGGTCACCTGTGTAATAGATCAGGCCGTCATTGGAAAAGACGATGCGCTTTGCACCGCGGGAAGAAGCGCCGAGCGTGTCAATGTCACATTCGGTGTAACTGCGGCCGGGTGCTTCGGGAAGCAGACCCTCATAGTTGCCGAAGTGGCTTCCGCCGATGCATTTGCCGGGAGCATAGGGCTCTAAAGAGCCGCCCGGCCAGCCGAGGGCTTCTGCATCTTTTTTCGTGATGAAGTTCTGGGGCAGATGGCCGTACAGATGGATATAGAGGGCTACATCCTCCTTGGTGGTGTAGGTGCCGTTCTCGTCAAGGGTCGGCTCTGTGGATATTTCGGAGGGACCTTCCGTCGGAGCAGCCGTTTCGGATGAGGCCTTAGTGGGGCTTTCCGTTTCAATGATGAAGCCTGTCTCCCTTTCCACCGTGGCTTTTTTCAAGATCGGATTGCACGCCGCAAGCGATGCAAGCATCATGAACGCCAACAGCAGACAGAAAATACGTTTCATTCGATCACCTCAAATAAGGAATGTATTTTTAACACATAATTACACTATCATATTTTCAATCAAATTTCAACGCCTTTTCCTTTTCACCGAATCGGAAAAATCTTTACTTGCCGCTTGCATACGCGTGCAGATATTGGTATAATTTAGATGTAGGGAGAAATCCACAGGGGAGGCAATACCATGAACAAGATTATCACCATCGGCCGCGAATTCGGCAGCGGCGGCAGAGAATTCGGCCGCAGGCTTGCAGAAGAATTGCAGATCGAATATTACGACAAGGAAATCGTTACCGAGATCGCAAAGCATACGTCTTTGTCGGAGGAATATGTGCAGCAGGTTGTGGAGTGCAAGCCCCACCCGCTCTATCCCATCACCATCGGGCAGAGCATGGTTTTTATGGAGAACTACGCCAATCAGCAGATCCAATCCGTCTATCAGGCACAGTGCGAGATCCTGCATGAGCTTGCGGAAAAATCCGATTGTGTGATCGTTGGCCGCTGCGCGGATTATATTCTTCGCGACTACCATCCGTGCCGGATTTTTGTCTATGCCGACCTCTCCAGCCGCATTCGCCGCTGCATGGAACGCAGCGCGGAAAATGAAAAGCTTACGGAAAAGGAAATGAAGCAGAAGATCCTTGCTGTCGACAAAAACCGCGCGAAATACTATGAGTATTATACCGGCGGCAAATGGGGCGATAAGGCAAATTACGACCTTTGCATCAACACCTCCGGGCTGAACATAAAAAAAGCCGTCCCGGTCATCGCAAAAATGTTCCGCTAAAGCGGAAAATCAAATATCTTCCAATCCGCCGGCCCACCCCGGCGGATTTTTTTGTATACCAAAACCACGCGTTAGACGCGTGGTTCGGTAAGAATTAAATAG
>JAKSPM010000130.1 GCA_024404825.1 Clostridia bacterium | reverse complement strand
AATTTACACGTTGAAAAGGCTTCTCATCAAGGAGAAAGCTTGGCCTGCGCATATAAACACGCATTTACCGCCCTGCGAGGCGTGCAACTAATCCAAGCCGCAGGCTTGACATATCATCCGCCGCCGGGCGGTATATCACCACGCGCAGTGTGAATATCATCACGCGCGGCGTGTATTTTTCGGGGCGTTGCAGGATTTCGGTTTGTGTGCTACAATGACGAAAAAGGAGGCGGCGCATGGAACACGAAAAAACTTCAAAGGGCAGGACGCTTATCAAGCTGTTTTTTACGATGATGAAGCTCGGCGCGTTCACCTTCGGCGGGGGCTATGCGATGATCTCCCTGCTGCAAAATGAATTTGTCAACCGGAAAAAATGGATCGAAGCAGACGAATTTTTAGACATCGTCGCCATTGCCGAATCCACGCCCGGACCCATCGCGGTCAACTCCTCCACCTATATCGGCTACCGCGTGGCAGGCGTCTTAGGGTCACTGCTCGGCACATTCGGGATGGTGCTGCCGTCGCTCACGATCATCTTCCTGATCTCCCTCGTCTTTGATACGTTTTTGAAGTGGACGGTGGTGCAGAACGCCTTTCGCGGCATCCAGGCCTGCGTGGTCTATCTGATTCTGTCCGCGGGCTTCAAGCTTCTGAAAAACGTGAAAAAAGACATATTCAGCTTGATCATTCTCGGCCTGACCATGGCGTTTGTCCTGATTTTCAGCATTTTCTCGGTAAAATTCTCGTCCATCTTCTATATCCTCATTTCCGCGGCCGCAGGGCTCGTCTTCTGCCTGCTCCGCCGGGAAAAGAAGGAGGACGCGAAATGATCTATCTGAAATTATTTCTCACCTTTTTCGAGATCGGTGCGGTCTCATTCGGCGGCGGCTACGGAATGATCTCCCTGATCCGCGAGCTGACGATCGCCAACGGTTGGCTGACCGAGGAGCAGCTGATGAACTTCATCGCGGTCTCCGAGTCTACCCCCGGCCCCATCGCCATCAATATGGCGACCTTTATCGGCTCGTCGCAGGCAAATTTCTTCGGCGCCGTGTGCGCAACGCTCGGCGTGGTACTGCCGTCCGTGATGATTATTCTCTTTATCGTTGCAGTGCTTCGCAGATTCCTGCAATATAAGGCCGTGCAGGGCGCACTTACGGGCATCCGCCCGTGTGTGGTCGGGCTGATTTTCGCAACGGCCGCATCCATGCTCCTGTCGACCCTGTTTTCCTTCAAAACCGCGGGCGACCGCTTCTGCCCGAACTTCATCGGCATCGGCATTTTCCTTGCAGTTGCGGCTGTGGCTTATGTGTGGAAGCGCCTGAAAAAGAAAAATATTTCCCCGATTCTGCTGATCGTCATTTCCGCCGCTTTGGGCGGCGTGCTGTATTCGATTTAGGAGGCAAGATGAAAAAAGTGAAAATTACCGTCATGCGCAGAACGCAGTATGACGACCTGATGAAAGAATATGAAAACCCCATCGAGCACACCTGTGATCTCAAGCTCGGGCAGAGCTTCATGTCCGAAAACGCCGAATGTCCGCAGGGCTTCTGCGACAGCGCGTGGGGGATCCTTTCGCCCTTTGTCAGGGAGCTTGCCGAGGGCGGCGGAGACTTCTATGACGGCTGGATGAAAAACAAGCATTCCGCCATGCTCTCGTGCAACGACGGCTTCCGCCCGGTCAGCTTCTATGTGGAAACAGCGGAGGACGAGCTATGACCTATCCCGTTCCCATCATTTATGACGGCGACCCCGGTCACGATGATGCCATCGCCATGCTGCTGGCAAAGGCAAGCGACAACATTGACGTCCTTGCCGTGACGACCTGCTGCGGCAATCAGACCATCGAAAAGACTACCTATAACGCACAGCGGGTCTGTACGCTGATCGGCCTGGATGTCCCCATCGGCATGGGGCAGGCACGTCCGCTGCTTGCGCAGCCCATGACCGCGCCGAACATTCACGGCCAGTCGGGCTTAGACGGCCCCAGGCTCCCGGAGCCGGAGGTCGGGCTGTCTTCTCTGCGTGCCGTCGCGCTGATGGCAAAAACACTGCAGGAGGCGGAGCGTCCTGTCACCATCGTCTCCACAGGCCCTTTGACGAACACTGCGGCCCTGCTCCTGACTCATCCCGAGCTGAAAGCAAAAATCGAACGCATTTCCCTCATGGGCGGCGGCATTGCACACGGCAACTGGACGCCTGCGGCGGAGTTCAATATTCTGGTCGACCCCGAGGCGGCGGATATCGTCTTTTCCTCCGGCATCCCCATCGTCATGGCGGGGCTGGACGTGACCGAACAGGCGCTCATATATGAAGAAGATTTTGACCGCATTCGCGCCCTCGGCGGGGAAATCGCCCGCGTGGTTGCAGAGTGGCTGGATTATTTTTATCAGTTCCACCGCTCCATCGGCTACATAGGCGCACCCCTGCACGACCCGTGCGCCGTGGCTTATTTGATCGCCCCGGAGCTGTTTGAATTTCAGGATTACTATGTGCGCATCGACACGCACGGTGAATTTACCCGGGGCGCGACGGTCGCCGACATCAACCGGCAGACCGGCATTGCCCCGAACGCCCGCTGCCTGACGGGCATTGACCGGCAGGGCTTTGTTGACCTGCTGGCGGAGAGTGTGAGGAGGCTTTCTCATGGATAAGCATTTTGTATGGCTCGACTGCGACACCGGCACCGATGATGCCGCTGCCATCCTCTGCGCGAACAAGCTGCCGCAATTGCAGATCGTCGGCATATCGGCGGTCGCGGGCAATGTGGAGCTGGAGAAGACCTATTATAATGTGCACCGGCTCAACCGCCTCATGGGGACAAGCTATCCCGTCTACCGGGGCGCAGAGAAGCCTTTGCAGCGGGACCTGGAAACCGGCTACCGCTATCACGGCGAAAATGGCCTCGGCGGGGTCGAGCTGCCGCTGCCGGAGAAAATTCCCGAAACAAATGAACCGGCATGGGATGCCCTCTACCGCACGGCGGTGGAAATGAAGGGCGAGCTGGAGCTGATCGCAACAGGCCCGCTTTCCAACATCGGCACGGCTTTGCTGCTTCACCCCGACCTTCCCGAATACCTCAAGCGGATCGTTATCATGGGTGGATCCTCCAAGGGCGGCAACCGTACCCCGGCTGCGGAGTATAACATCTATGCAGATCCCCATGCGGCGCAGATGGTGTTCGATTGCGGCGTACCGCTGACGATGTGCGGCCTCGATGTGACGCTGCAGGCCGTCCTCATGGAGGAGGACCTGGAGCAGATCGGCGCACTCGGCACCCCGGCTGCAAAATTCTTCCATAAGGAGCTGCTTGTGCCGCTGAGAACGCAGGAATGCGGCACGGGGCTGAAGCTCCATGATGTTTGCGCGGTGCTCTATGCCGCAAGGCCGGAGTTGTTCTCGGGCAGACCTGCCGGCGTGCAGGTGGAGACCAGATCTGAGCTCTCCATCGGCAAAACCGTGACCGATCTCTATTCCGATAAAAAATTCGGATTCCAAAATGCGTTTGTGGTGCTTTCACTTGACCGCGCGGCGTTTAAGAAGACGGTGTATGACCTGATTGCACAGTATTGATTCCAAATTTATGCCAATTTAACAGGCAAAAATATCAAAACTGCTCGAATATTCTTGTAAATGTTGCATAAATTGTGCGGATATGTTAAAAATTTTTGAACGTAGCATTGACAATCCATTCCGAAATGCTATAATAAAACAACCGTAGAAAAATCTACGGAAATTCTCCAACCCTGGTACGAACAGCAGCATTTCTTGATGACGGTTCTTCAGGGCAAATTTACAAGAGAGGTAAATCAAATGTACGAAGACAAGACCTTAGTGTGCAAGGAATGTGGAGCAGAGTTCGTTTTCACCGCCGGTGAGCAGGAATTCTACGCAGAGCGCGGCTTCCAGAATGAGCCCCAGCGCTGCAAGGC
>JAKSPM010000013.1 GCA_024404825.1 Clostridia bacterium | reverse complement strand
ATGCACTGCTTGAGAACGTCACCCTCGACGAAAACGGCAAGATCGACTTTGCTGATAAGTCCGTCACCGAAAACACCCGTGTTTCCTATCCCATCAACCACATCACCAACATCGTCCGCCCGGTTTCCTCCGGCCCCGATGCACAGAGCGTGATCTTCCTTTCCGCTGACGCTTTCGGCGTTCTGCCTCCCGTCTCCATCCTGACGCCTGAGCAGACCAAGTATTACTTCCTGTCCGGCTTCACTGCAAAGCTGGCAGGCACCGAGCGCGGCATCACCGAGCCCACCCCGACCTTCTCCGCTTGCTTCGGTCAGGCATTCTTAGAGCTGCATCCGACCAAGTATGCAGAAGAGCTCGTTAAGAAGATGCAGAAGAGCGGCGCCAAGGCATACCTTGTCAACACCGGCTGGAACGGCACCGGCAAGCGTATCTCCATCAAGGATACCCGCGGCATCATCGACGCCATCCTCTCCGGCGCCATCAACAAGGCTCCCACCAAGACCATCCCGTACTTCAACTTTGAAGTTCCCACCGAGCTGGAAGGTGTTGCAACCAACATCCTCGACCCGAGAGACACCTACGCTGACGCTTCCGTCTGGGAAGAGAAAGCAAAGGATCTGTCCGCACGCTTCATCAAGAACTTCGCCAAGTACGAAGGCAACGAAGCAGGCAAGGCACTCGTCGCAGCAGGCCCCCAGCTTTGATCCTACCGGTACGAAAACACAAATAATTTCATTTCCGGTCTCAGCCTGCGCGGAAAGACCGCGCAGGCTGAGCTTGCATTAGAAAACAAAAATCCTGTAAGGAGTTAGATATTATGGCAAGAAAAGTTCAGATTACCGAGACTGTCCTGCGTGATGCAAACCAGTCCCTGATGGCAACGAGACTCCCGTATTCCGACTTTGAGGGTATCCTGGCCGAAATGGACAAGGCCGGCTACTATTCCGTCGAATGCTGGGGCGGTGCCACCTTTGACTCCTGCCTCCGCTACTTGGGCGAGGATCCGTGGGAACGCCTGCGCAACATCAAGAAGCTCATGCCGCACACCCGCACGCAGATGCTGCTCCGCGGTCAGAACCTGCTCGGCTACAAGCACTACCATGACGATGTGGTGGAAAAATTCGTTGAGCTGTCCATCAAGAACGGCATCGACATCATCCGTATCTTTGACGCACTGAACGACTTCCGCAACCTGGAAACCGCGCTCAAGGCTGTCAAGACCTATTCCAAGAAATACCAGCGTCATGTGATCGCCTCCGGTTGTATCTCTTACACGCAGAGCCCGGTACACACGGTTGAAAAATATGTTGAGATGTGCAAGAAGCTTGTGGAAATGGGCTTTGAGACCCTCTGCCTCAAGGATATGGCAGGCACCATGAGCCCGTGGGAAGCTGAAAACCTGATTCGCGGCATCAAGGAAGCTGTCGGCGATGTTCCCGTCATCCTCCATACACACTGCACCACCGGTATGGCTTACATGACCATCACGAAGGCCATTGAGGCAGGCGTTGATGTCATCGACACCGCAACCTCCTGCTTCTCCAACGGTACCTCCCAGCCCGCAACCGAAACGATGTTCTACGCACTTTCGCAGTACGGCATCGACTGCGGCCTGAAGGAAGACATCATCAACAAGGTCAACGACTACTTCAAGCCCATCAAGCAGAAATATGTTGACGCCGGCACCATCAACCCCAAGTCCATGGCGACCGACTCTCAGGCACTTGTCTACAAGGTCCCCGGCGGTATGCTCTCCAACATGATCGCCAACCTCAAGGACATGAATGCCATGGATAAGTTTGACGAAGCGCTCAAGGAGATCCCCGAAGTCCGCAAAGATTTGGGTTATCCTCCGCTCGTTACCCCGCTTAGCCAGATGGTCGGCAACCAGGCAGTTACGAATGTCCTCGTCGGCGAACGCTATAAGAACATCTCCAACGAAGTGAAAAACTACTTCAAGGGCGAATACGGCATTGCGCCCGCACCCGTGAGCATGGAGCTTCAGGATAAGATCTTAGGCTCCGGCAATCAGCCTGTTGACTGCCGCATTGAGGACAGCAAGCGCACCGGCGAAGAATTTGCTAAGGCAAAAGAGGAGCTCGGCGACCTCGCAAGAAGCGAAGAAGACATCATGAGCTACATCTGCTATCCGAAGCAGGCAAAGGAATTCTTCGAAAAGCGCAAGGCTAAGGAAGAGAATATCGCCACCTACACCATCGAAGCGATGTAAGGAGGCCGCTATGAATCAGATTTTCTTTGAAAACGAAGAAGGCCAAGATATCCTGAGCGCTTCTGCTGCAGAAGAGACTGAAGCCGTTGTGGTTGCACCTGCTCCGGAAACTGAAGCCAAAGTCATGCCCTTGGCCGATGCCGGTATTACGGCTGCACTCGGCTACGGCGTAGTCTTTTCCGGTTTGTTCCTGCTTTTGGCAGTTATTTCCATCATGGGCGCGGTCTTCAAAGCGTCTGCAAGGAAGAAGGCAGCCAAGGCTGCCGCGGAGCCTGTTCCTGAGGTACCCGAGCTACCTGCAAAGCTTGCACCCGGCACCGCCGGCGAGCTCAAGCTGTTCGATGTGCCCGATAAGGAAGCAGCTATGATTATGGCAATCGTTGCCGATAAGCTCCAGAAGCCACTCAATGAGCTGCGCTTCATTTCCATCAAGGAGGTCAAGTGATATGAAATATAAAGTAACTCTGAACGGCAAGACCTACGAGGTCGAAGTGGAAGCAGGCAAGGCGATGCTTCTGGACGAATACGAAGCCTACGCTCCGGCTCCTGCTGCTGCACCTGCCGCTCCCGCCGCAGCCGCTCCTGCTGCTGCACCCGCTGCACCTGCCGCTGTTTCTCTGGCAGCCGGTGAGCCTGTTAACTCCCCGATGCCCGGCGTGATCCTCAAGGTTCTGGTCAAGGCCGGCGACAGCGTCAAGGAAGGCGATACCCTTGCAATCCTCGAGGCTATGAAGATGGAAAACGAAATTGCTGCGCCCAAGGCAGGCACTGTTGCACAGGTCGTCTGCAAGGTCGGCGACAAGGTCGACACCGGCGCTGCACTGGTTGTCCTCGCATAAGGAGGGCACACGATGGATGTATTAGGTACCCTGAAAGGTCTTGTCACCGATTCCGGCTTCGCAGCATTGATGAAGGCCGGCGGCTGGCAGAACCTTATTATGATCGTGATCGCCTGCGTACTGCTGTACTTAGGCATCAAGAAGAAGTTTGAACCGCTGCTGTTGGTTGGTATCGCGTTCGGCTGCCTGCTTGTCAATGTCAGCTTCTTCATCACCTCTGCTAACGGCAACGCCGATGCGCTGTTCCATCAGGATATGTGGGATGAATTCCTCAATCCCGACAGCCCCGTTTACCACAGCTACGGCGAGATCCTCAAGCACGGCGGTCTGCTTGACATCCTCTACATCGGTGTCAAGGCTGGCATCTATCCCTGCCTGATCTTTATGGGTGTCGGTGCCATGACCGACTTCGGTCCGCTCATCGCCCGTCCCAGTTCCTTGATCCTCGGTGCTGCCGCACAGCTCGGCGTATTCCTCGCTTTCTTCGGTGCTTCCGCTTCCGGTCAGTTCACCGGCGCAGAGGCTGCCTCTATCGGCATCATCGGCGGTGCGGACGGCCCGACAGCGATTTTCCTCACGACCAAGCTTGCGCCGCAGCTGCTCGGCGCGATCGCCATTGCGGCCTACTCCTATATGGCGTTGATCCCGTTGATCCAGCCGCCGATCATGAAGCTGCTCACCACCAAGAAAGAGCGCGAGATCGTGATGAAGCAGGCAAGAGAGGTCTCCAAGACCGAGAAGATCATCTTCCCGATCCTTGTTACCATCTTCGTCGTCCTTCTTCTTCCGTCCACTGCGCCCCTGATTGGCTGCCTGATGCTCGGCAACCTTTGGCGTGAATGCGGCGTGACCGAGCGTCTGTCTGATACCGTGCAGAATGCCCTGATGAACATTGTCACGATCTTCCTCGGTATTTCCGTCGGTGCGACCACGATCGGTTTCCGCTTCCTTGAGCTCAAGACCCTGCTGATCATTGCGCTCGGCCTTTTAGCTTTCTGCTTCTCCACCATTGGCGGCCTTTTGGTCGGAAAGGTCATGTGCTGGCTCTCCAAGGGCAAGATCAACCCGCTGATCGGTTCTGCAGGCGTCTCTGCTGTCCCGATGGCAGCACGTGTTTCACAGGATGTCGGCAGAAAGTTCAACAAGAACAATTATCTGCTGATGCACGCCATGGGCCCGAATGTGGCAGGCGTCATCGGCTCCGCCATCGCAGCAGGCTTCCTGCTGAAGGTCTTCGGCGGCTGATATTGTAAAAAAGGAACTGTAAAAAAGTTGCAAAAAGACAGAAGCCTGCTTTCGCAGACTTCTGTCTTTTTATGTAAGCCGTATTTTAGTCGTCAGTAGTCAGTGACAGATGAGTTGTATTCTGAATTTAGCCAAAGACGGTTTATTCAGCGTTTCCTTAAGTGGTCTTCGCTTTTGAACGCTTTGCGGTCACAGTGCGGATGGCAAACAGCGCGCCGACGGTAACAACCGTACCGAAAATCAGGCTGAACACGGCATTTTGCACGAAGCCTGCAAAGATATAGGTCACAAAACTGATGCCTGCGACCGTGATCGCGTATGGCAGCTGTGTGGATACATGCTTGATATGATCCACCGAGGCTCCGGCAGATGCCATGATGGTGGTGTCGGAGATGGGGGAGCAGTGGTCACCGCACACCGCACCTGCACAGCAGGCGGAAATGCCGATGATGAGCAGTTCACTCGAAGCAGGGAAGATGGCGGTCACGATGGGGATCAGGATGCCGAAGGTACCCCACGAGGTACCGGAGGCAAATGCCAGACCGCAGGCGACAACAAAGATGACTGCCGGGAGCATATAATACAGACCGCTTGCCGCACCCTTCATCATGGCGGCAACAAATTCTGCCGCGCCCAGTGCGCCGGTCATGTTTTTCAGAGAAACTGCAAGGGTCAGAATGATGATAGGCGGCACCATGGAGATGAAGCCCTTGGGAATACACGCCATGGCATCCTTGAAGGAGATCACTCTGCGTGCAACAAGATAGATCGTAATGAGGACCAGTGCGATCACACCGCCCCAGGGAAGACCAATAAACGCATCTGTATTGCCGAAGGCACCGATGAAGTCACCGGCAAATTCCTTTCCGCCCCAAGCATCCACACCGAAGAAGCCGCCGACATAGACCATGCCGACTGTGCAGCAGATGATAAGGATCAGAACCGGAAGCACAAGGTCGATTACTCTGCCGCGGGAGGCAGCAGGTGCTTCGTCTTCCTTTTCCAGCCCGCCGAGGTCGCCGTTGAGCTGCGCAGACATTTCCTGAATACGCATCGAACCGAAGTCGAACTTCATCAGACAAAGCGCAATGATAAAGACAAAGGTCATCAGTGAATAGAAGTTGTAGGGAATGGCGCGGATGAAGAGCTGAATACCGGTGATATCGGAATCCAGATCCACCGCCACACCGGAAACTGCAGCTGCCCAAGAGGAAATCGGAGCGATCATGCAGATAGGCGCCGCCGTGGCATCAATGAGATAGGCGAGCTTTGCACGCGATATGCGGTGGCGATCGGTCACGGGCTTCATCACGCTTCCGACAGTCAGACAGTTGAAATAGTCGTCAATGAAAATGAGAATGCCGAGGACAAAGGTGGCAAGCATCGCGCCGACACGGGTCTTGATGTGCTTTTCCGCCCATCTGCCAAAGGCGGCAGAACCGCCGGCATGGTTGACCAGCGCAACGATAATGCCGAGCAGGATCAGAAAGAAGAAAATACCTGCGTTGCTTTCGATTGCCTTGATAAAGCCGTCGTTGATCATCGTGTCGATCGTGGCGACAGGGGAGAAGCCGACACTGAACAGTGCGCCGCAAAGCACGCCGAGGAACAGTGATAGATAGGCTTCCTTGGTGATAAGTGCCAGCACGATCGCGATGATCGGCGGCACCAGTGCCCAAAAGGTTCCGTACATAGAAATATTTCCTTTCAATAAAAAAATCATGAACAGCAGCAGATACTCCTGTTCATGACGTTATGAATATAAATATTCCTATGCCAGTGACAGTGCTCCGCAGAGTATGACTGCGACAGTCCGGCGGATGTTCTCCGACGACCCAGGCATCCTCCGGCAGGGAGACCGAAAGACCCTTCGGCGGTGTTCCCTTTCAGCTTCGGCAGAATTCCCTGCTGCCGTTTTGAAGCCTACTGATGAGTACCGCGCCCCTATCATGCGTTGTTCAATTACGTATTATTATACGCAAAAATGAATATTTGTCAATCGCTTGCAAAAACTTTTTTATTCTTCGGATCTGTGCAGATAAAAACTTTTCGGGCGCGGTAGACACCGCGCCCGAAATAAGTTATTTGGATTAGAGTTTGCCGAGTGCCTTCAAAACCTTTTCCGGGGTCATCGGCCAGCTGCGCAGCCAGACACCGCAGGCATCGTGGATTGCGATGCCGATTGCGGGGGCAGCACCGTTGCAGGCAATTTCGGAAATGGATTTTGCACCGAACGGACCGTATTTGTCATCGACGTCAACGAGTACAGACTTAAAATCATCCGGTGCTTCGCCGATCATCGGCGTGCCGTAGTCGGTGAGGTTCGCGTTGATGCACTTACCGTTTTCGTCTAACTCCATGCCCTCATAGAGGCTGTGGCCGATGGACTTCATCACGGCACCGTAGATCTGTGTCAGTGCACATTCGGGGTTGATCGGGGTACCTGCGTCCTGCAAAGCGTAGAACTTCTGTACCTTGATCTCACCGGTCTTTGTGTTAACTGCGACCTGTGCAAAGTGTGCACCATAGGGGACAGAGGAGGCGGCCGTAACAAAGCTGCCATGGGCGATTATCTGACCTCTGCCGCCGCCGGAGGTGGCGGTGTGTGTCAGCTCATAGTAGCTGATCGTCTTACCGGTTTTCTTGGAGTAGACTTCGCCGGGTGCGCGGACATCGAGATCAGCGACATCCTCTTCCAGCTGCAATGCTGCTTCGGCCAAAACCTTCTCTTTGAGCTTATTGGTCGCGACTAACGAAGCATTGCCGGAGAAGAAGGTACCGGAGGAAGCATAGGAGCCTGTATCAAAAGCGCAGGCATCCGTATCGCCGGAAACGACAGTAATACGATCCATCGGGAGCTTGAGTACCTCTGCAACGATCTTTGCAGAGATCGTGTCAAGGCCGGTACCGAGATCAGCACCGCCGCTGTTGAGGATAACGGTACCGTCTGTTTCTAACTTCGCAATCGCTTCGGCGTGATCAAGACCCGGCAGACCGGAGCCCTGCATAATCATGGCAAAGCCCTTGCCGATCTTCCAGTCGGGATCGCTGGAGACTTCTTTTTTGCCCCATTCGATCATTTCGCAGCCCTTTTCAATGGCTTCGTCCAGACCGCAGGAGCCGACGGGGACGACGTTGCCCTCACGGCCTTCACCGAGACCCTTGAGGATTTCCAGCATATAGCCTTCTTCCACATGGTTCTTTTCAATCATCAGCTTGAAGTCAATGCCGAGCTTATCAGCCAGCTCAGCCATTGCCATCATGATGCCGTAGTTGCCCTTGGGTGTGCCGTAGCCTTGGTATGCACCTGCAGGCGGAATGTTGGTATAGAAGACCTTGAGGTCATATGCCATGTTATCGACCTTAAACAGCGGCAGGGTCTTCGAGCAGCTGTTCATGGGGACGGTCAGGCAATGGTTGCCGAAAGGACCTGTGTTGGCACAGACCTCCATGAAGATGGCGGTAATGGTGCCGTCCTTCTTGCCGCCCATCTTGACTCTGACGCGCATCGGATGGCGGGTGGAGTTGGCGATGAATTCTTCTTCACGGGTGTTTCTGTAATAGACGGGCTTGCCGGTGAGCCATGCGGCATAACCGGTAATTTCCTCTACCAAAATATCCTGCTTTGCACCGTAGCCGCCGCCGACACGTTCTTTAATAACATGGATCTTATTTTCAGGAATGCCGCAGACCCAGCTGACAATTCTTCTGACATGATAGGGAACCTGGGTGGAGCAGTTCAGCACCAGACGGCCGTTCTCAATGTGCGCATAGCAAACATGGGGCTCAAGCGGTGTATGCTGGATCTGACTGGTCTGATAGGTGCAGTCAACGACTGCATCTGCCTCGGCAAAGCCTTTTTCCATATCGCCGATACCGCCCTTGTTGGATGCTGCGATATTCTTTTGAATATTTGCACCGAGCGGGAACTGGTAGACGACCTTGCCTTCGCGTTCGTCACCGGCTCTTGCGTTGAATTCGTCAAGATCGGCAGGAGCACCTGCATTATATTGCACGGGGCCGTTGTGGACGAGGGGTGCGCCCTCTGCCATGGCCTGCTCAACGGTGTAGACGGCATCGGTCGGCTCATATTCGACTTTGATGAGGGAAGCTGCCTTGTCGGCAATTTCCTTGGTTCTTGCAACGATACCCGCGACACGGTCGCCGACATGACGTACCTTGTGGTTGAACAGACGGCGGTCATGGGGTGACGGCTCAGGATTGCCCTGACCTGCCTGCATATAGTAGACATCGGGGCAGTTGTCCGCGGTGATGATGGCGGCAACGCCGTCTAATTTTTCTGCTTCGGAAATATCAATGCTCTTGATGTAAGCACTTGCAAACGGGCTGCGGAGAATGTGCAGACACCAAGCATTTGCCGGAACCTTGTCTTCAACGAACACAGGCTCGCCGGAAACGAGGGCGGCACCGTCGATTTTGTCCATCGGCTTGCCGATCGTTTCTAACTTCGGACGGAAGGAGGGGGCAATCTCGGACTGATATGTGCCGGTATCGCGCAGCTCACAGGCAAGCTTGACAGCTAAGTAATAGTGTTCATAGCCTGCATCACGGATAAAGATACCGGACAAAGCTTCTTTGATCTCATCCTTGGTGGGGTTGGGCTTCTTTTCAAGCAGCCATGTGAGGATCAGAGCGGCGGCAGGTGCATTGTAGGCACTGGCGACGATGCCGGCAGAGATCATGGCCTTCTGAACGTAGTTCAGCTCACGGCCACTGAGTAAACCTTCTGCGGTGCGGATCTCTGCACCCTCTGCCTGATAGGCAAGGATGAAGTTGGAATATTTTAAGGTGTCGTTAAAAATGATGGTATCGGAGCCTGCAAAGCCCTCTGCATCGTCACTGTCACGGACGGAACGGTAACCGGTGCGGTACAGAACATCTCTCAAACGCTCCTGCGGCTCAGCACAGAGGATAATTTCTTCTCCGTTAATTCTGCATTTTATATTCATCTCTTACCTCCTGAGTGTGAATACGGTTTCAGCCAGATACTTTTTGTATTCGGCACTGCCGGTGATGTCATCACAGAAGCAGATAGAAGCCGTAAGATCGGGGGAGCTGCCGCAGGCGAGGGGACTGCCGGAAACGCTGATGGCGTAAGTGTCACCGCAGACGGCGGCAATGAGAGTTGCGTGGCTGGAGGAGGTTCTGCCGAAGCGTCTGATCCAGCCGTTCAAGCCTGCGTTAATGACGATTTTGACGATCAGGCAGGTGCAGTCGCAGGCAAGATACTTCGTGACGGGAATTTCCTTGGCTTCTCCGTCCTTGTTCACAACGAGCAGGGAAGCATTTGCGGCAGCAAGTGCTGCTGCAAGATAGCTGTCAGAGCGGCGCAGTGCAAGGTTGCCGCCGACGGTCGCGCTGTTGCGCTTGATGAAGGATGCACAGAAGCCTGCTGCTTCACGAAGGAAGCAAGGAAGTGCATCGCTTTCTTTGAGCGCTTGCAGCGTGCAGCGGGAGCCGATGGAGATCTTGCCGTCTTTTTCTTCGATGGTGTCAGGGCAAAGTGCATTGATGTCGATCAGATCCTTGCCGCCAGCTTCGGAGCCGAGACGCAGATCATCTGTGCCGCCGGCGAGGTAGACTGCCGAATCTGCGAGCTTCGCACGCAGCGCAGCAGCTTCTTCAATGGTATTGGGTGCGTAAATCATTCGTCGCCCTCCTTAGTCTACTCGGCCTTCCGGATGTCCGGCGGCGAGTGCATCAATAAAGTAAGCCAGCATTCTTCTGGTGGAGTTTCTTCTGTATTCCGGCATTGCGTGCGGGCTGATGACATTGTTCCAGGCGTCTAAGAATGCGTCCTTGACCTCGGGCAGCTCCTGCAGCGTCTTGCCGATGAGCATTTCTTCGGCGGCTCTCGATCTTGCGACCTTGGGGCCGGCGGCGCCGGAGGAGGCACGGAAGTCAACCACGATGCCGTCTTTCACAACAGCGGCAGCCGAAAGCGTCAGCTTGGAGATGGCGTTTGCTCTTCTCATGCCGATCTTGCGGAAGAAAATGTGCGTGAAGTTCTGCGGGGGAAGAATGACCTTCGTGATAATCTCGTTATCCGAAAGCGCGGTTTTCTTGCTGCCGAGGATATAATCATCGACCTTGATCGTGCGCTCGGAGTCGATGCTCTTTAATACGACCATTGCATCGAGCAGGATCAGAGGCTGCGGCATATCGCCTTTGGGCGAAGCGTTGCCGATGTTGCCGCCAATGGTTGCGGAGTTGCGCAGGGCAATGGCACCCATGCGGGAAGCGGCGTCCCTTAAGAGCGGATGAACAAGCTCGGAACGGCTGATTTCTGCCGAGGTGGTCAGTGCGCCGATTTCCACGCTGCCATCGGGCAGTGCGCGGATGCCCTTAAGCTCTTTCACACCGGCAATGAGCATCACGGGACCGGAGAATGCGGGGGTGATGCCTGCGCCCATGCTCTTGGAGACCATCAAGTCGGAGCCGCCGGCAAGGATGGTCGCGTGGGTCTCATTACGAATCTCCAGAGCCTCTTGCAGCGTCTGGGGCATGTAGCATTTTACTTGTTCCATATACTTGCTCCTTTTTCCGCTGCGAGTCGGATGCACTCTACGATCAGGTCATAGCCAGTGCAGCGGCAGATGTTGCCGGAGATGCCGACTCGGATCTCTTCTTCGGACGGATTCGGGTTTTTGTTCAGCAGACAATAGGTTGCCATGACCATGCCGGGGATGCAGAAGCCGCACTGAACAGCACCGCCCTCTGCATAGGCATCGATAATGCACTTGCCTTTTTCGGTGTCGCGGATGCCTTCAATGGTCAAAAGCTCACAGCCGTTGACCGCGCCGACGGGGATGATGCAGCTCGTGACGAGCTCGCCGTCCTTGACGATGGAGCAGGCACCGCATTCGCCCTCGCCGCAGCCCTCCTTGGAGCCGGTCAGCGAGTAGTCCTCACGCAGGACATCGAGCAGCCTTCTCAGGGGGTCACCGGTGTAGATCATATCCTTGCCGTTGAGCTTAAAACGAACATCATTGTACATTCTTGAGCGCCTCCTCTATGTCTTCCGGGGGAATCGGAATGGAATTGAATTTGGTATTGAATGCACGCTCGACTGCATCGACAAATGCAGCGGAGGCACCGTTGAACACAAGCTCGCCCATGCCCTTTGCACCGTAGGGACCCCAGGGGTACGGGTTTTCCTGAATGTGGTAGAACTGCTTGGGGAAGTCCATGGAGGTGGGAATGACGTAGTCGGACATACTCTTTTGTCTGAAGAAGCCCTTTCTGTTTTCCAGCTTTTCCATGGAGCCGTAGCCGAGCGACTGGATGATACCGCCGTTGATCTGACCGTGGACGATCAGCTCGTCGATGGCCTTGCCGATCTCGTGGGACGACCAGATGCCGGTCGTCTTGACCTCATTGGTCAGCTTGTCCACTTCAACCTCTACACAGGCAACGCCCCAGCCGTAGCCGAGATAAGCGTCACCGCGGAAGGTTGCCTGATCCCACGGATAGCCTTCGGGGTGCTCATATTCGACCTCTACATCGAAGTCACCCTCGTCCCAGCGTTCCTTCATCTGCTGGGCTGCACGCTCGACCAGCTTGCCGACGATCATCGTCGAACGGGAAGCGGCGGTCGGACCGGAGTCGACGACCTTGGAGGTGTCGGGATCGGGATAGTCAACATCGTCAATGGAAATGCCGAGAGTCGCTGCACAGATCTTGCGCAGGGAGGTCTTGAAGCCCTGACCCATTTCAGTGGAGCCGACTAAGATCGTGACCCGGTCACCCTTTTTGACGAGCCTCGAATGTGCCTTGATGATGGCCTGCTCACCGTTGCCGGTGAACGCGCCGCCGTGGTTGTAAATTGCAATGCCGATGCCCTTGCCGCAGCCGGGGGTGTATTCCTTGACCTTGCGGTAGTAATCGGATTCCTTTGTGATGACGTCCAGCATTTCGGGCAGCTTGACCTCTTCGATGATGTGGCCGTTGGTCGTGGTCTCGTCACCCTGCTTGCAGAGGTACTGCTTCTTGAAATCCAGCGGATCGACGCCCAAATGGCGGGCAATGTGATCCATATGAGTCTCAATAGCAAACAATGTCTGCGGAGCGCCGAAGCCGCGGAATGCACAGGTGGGGAAGGTGTTGGTGCCGATGCCCTCGCCCTTTAAGTAGGTGTTGGGGAAGGTATATACGCCGTTTGCGTGGAATACGCCGCGCTGCAGAACGACATAAGACGAAGACAGGTAAGCGCCGCAGTTATAATAGATGTGACCGTAAACGCCGGTGATCTTGCCGTCCTTGATGGCGGTCTTGTAGATGCACTTGGAGGGGTGGCGCTTGACGGAGAACTGCGTGTCCTCCTCGCGGTCAAAGACCATCTTGATGGGCTTGCGGATGACATTTTCCGCAACTAAAAGCGCACCGCACAGAACGTCGGGGAAATGCTCCTTGCCGCCGAAGGCACCGCCGGTCGTTGCCTGACGGATAATGATGTCACCGTAGGGAATGTCCAAAAGACCTGCGATGGACTTGCGGATGTAGAACGGGCACTGCGCCGAAGCGTAGAAGACGAACTTGCCGTCCTCGTAGGTGGCGATGGCACTGTTGGTCTCCAGGTGAACGTGCTCCTGATAGGGGGTCGTGATGGTCTCTTCAAAGACCTCATCCGCCTCTGCAAAGACCTCGTCCATGGGCTTGCCCTTTTCACAGAACAGCTCGCACATGACGTTGCTGTTCTTTTCGGGGAACATCGGGCCGCCGACACAGTTGATGCCGTCGTCGATGGAAACAGCAGGGATCTGCTCTTCGTAGTCGATGACGATCTTGCTCTTGAGATCCTTCAGAACGCCGCGGTCAGGGCCGACAACGAGGCCGATGGTCTCGCCGACATAGAGCACATAGTCCTCCGCAAAGCATCTCCAGTCCTTGGCAATCATCCAAAGCTCGTTTTTTGCGGGGATGTCCTTTGCGGAAATGAAATAATAGCCTTCGGGTAACTCAGGCAGATGGATGTTCAGAATTTTGCCTCTGGGAACGGTGGAACGAACCATGTATGCGTACTGCATATCATCGAAGGTCATATCACAGACATACTTCGCTTCGCCGCGCGCTTTCTGAACAGCATCGACACGTTTGACTCTGTCGCCGATTTTTGTTACAGACATTGTTTTGCCTCCTTACCAAATGCGAATCGAAACGGGAATTTCACGGCGAAAAAACGCCGATTTGCGGAATGCCGAAACGACCCATCTTTATGCCTTGGATTATACTACAAAAATGCGGTCAGTGCAAGTGATAATTGACAAAAAATCGAATAATACCAGGATTTCCTTGTGTAAAAATACGAAAAACGCCGAAGCGTTATTTTTTGAAAAAATGCACGAAGCAACATTTTCAGAGAAAAAACCCACACGCGCACATCCTCACTGCCGCAAGGCTCGAATGCGCCGCAGCGACGGGGGTGTTTTCTGCACCGGAAAAGCGGAGCAAACGCGACGGGAATACTTGACGAAAACGCCATTTTCAGGTAAAATATAAAAGGAAGGGTGTGAGCAGATGGACAAATCGGCACTTCGCAAACAGATGCGTGAATTACGGCGTGCGCTGTCTCCCCGGGAGATTGAGCAGCGAAGTGATGTGCTTGCCGCGCGGCTGTTCATGCACCCTGCATGGAAGAAGGCCGAGACGGTCTATGTCTATCTCAGCTACAATCAGGAGGTACGCACGGACGCGATCATCCGCCGTGCTGTTTCCGAGGGAAAGCGAGTTGCCGCACCGCGTGTTCTCGACCAGCAGATGGACTTTTTCCGGCTGAACGACTGTGCCGATGCAATCCCGGGCTATCACGGGATCCCCGAGCCGCCGGAGACGGCTCCGCCTGCGGATGCGCTTGATGCCTTGGTGCTTGCACCGGGGCTTGCATTTACGCCTGACGGCCAGCGCCTCGGCTACGGCGGCGGCTTTTATGACCGCTTTTTTGCAAAAGAGCCGAACCATTATGTGATCGGCCTTTGCTACGATTTTCAGCTGGTTGCCGCGCTTCCGACCGAGCCGCATGACAGGCCGGTTGATGCCGTGCTGACGGATGCTCCCTGATTTTTCGGAATGGTGAAATTTTCCGCCGTTTCGTCGGCTCCGCTTTGTGCGGGAATCCTGTTGTCGAGACATACTAATGAAAAGAACGGCTTGCGTCAAAGGAGAAAATCTCTTGGAAAACGAAATTCTTGCGGTAATCGAATATAATGACGCAGGCTGCCTGATCTATGCGCAGAACTATCCGGGGGCGTTTGTGCGGGGCGCAACGCAGGCTGAGGCACTTGCCAAATTTGACGGCGAAATACGCAGCTATCTGCATTGGGCAAACGGAGAAAAACCCTCCTATGCGCAGGAATTTCCCGTGACCATTGTTCAGGAAAAGAAATCCGAGCTTCAGGTCTGCGATGCCGACAGCGATGTGCTTTTTGCCTCCGAATGTGGCCCAATGACCCGCGAGGAATATGACTCGCTGCGCTATCTTGTCTTAAAGTCCGCGCAGGATTTTCAGTGTCTCTATTCCTCCGTTCCCAACCCGGATATTTCGCTCCATGCCCCGAGGAAAACCTTTTACGGCTTGGTGCCGAGGACGCCGCGGGAGATGTACGAGCACACCAACAGCGTGACAAATTACTACTGCGGGGAGATCGATGTCGCCATTCCCAACCTGAAAAACATCGTCCACAACCGGATGCACGCCCTGTCCGAGCTGGAGGGAGTCGAGGGCTTCCTTGACAATGCCGTGCACGAGGGCAGCTTTGATGAGAGCTGGACGCTCAAAAAGGTGCTTCGGCGGTTTATCTGGCATGACCGCATCCATGCAAAGGCAATGTACCGTACGGCGGTCGCACTGTGGGGAAAGGTCATCATCGAAAACCCGTTTTGCTTTGAGTTATAATGGAACAACGGAAAGGAAGTAAGGTCATGCATATTCAGGAATCCGGGGAAATGTACCTCGAAACGATCCTGATCCTGTCAAAACAGGGCGGCAAGGTGCGCTCTGTGGATGTCGGGGAATATATGGGCTTTTCCAAGCCGAGTGTCAGCCGCGCGATCGGTATTTTGAAGCAGGGCGGCTATGTAACGGCAGAAAAAGACGGCAATCTGCTGCTGACAGATGAGGGCAGACAGGTTGCGGAAAAAATATATGAGCGTCATACGCTGCTGACGGATTATCTGGTCTCCATCGGCGTCGAACGGCAGATCGCTGCCGAGGATGCCTGCAAGATTGAGCATGATATTTCTGACGCCTCCTTTGAGGCAATCAAGCGTCACGCACAGAAAACAAAACAGAAATGAGGAGCACTATGATTGAATTTAAGGACGGAAAATACATAGATGAAGCCGGGCGGGTCATGCTGGATCCTACCGTGTATAAAGACTGGCAGATCGCCGAGGAAGCGGAAAAGACCCTTCCTCCGGTCAGCTACTTTCAGGAAAAATTAGGACTGCTTCCCGAGGAAATCATCCCCTACGGAAAGACCCCGAAGTTGGACTTTATCAAGATCATGAAGCGTTTGGAAAACAAGCCGAACGGCAAGCTGATCGAGGTCACGGCTATCACCCCGACCCCCTTGGGCGAGGGCAAGTCAACGACCTCTCTCGGCCTGATCGAGGGTCTCGGCAGACTCGGCAAAAATGTCGGCGGCTGTCTGCGTCAGCCCTCCGGCGGCCCGACGATGAACGTCAAGGGCACGGCAGCGGGCGGCGGCAACGCCCTTTTGATGCCGATGACCGAATTCTCCCTCGGCCTGACCGGCGACATCAACGACATCATGAACGCCCATAATCTCGCCATGGTCGCTCTCAATGCAAGAATGCAGCACGAGCGCAATTACAGCGATGAAGAACTTGCGAAGCGTGGTCTGCGCAGGCTGGACATCGACCCCAAGCGGATCGAGTTCGGCTGGGTCATGGACTTCTGCGCGCAGGGACTTCGCAATATCGTGATGGGCATCGGCGGCTACCGTGACGGCTTCCTCATGGAGTCGAAATTCGCCATTGCCGTTTCCTCCGAGCTGATGGCTATCCTTGCCGTTGCAAGAGACTTAAAAGACCTGCGCGAGCGGATCGGAAGAATCGTTGTTGCCTATGACCGCAAGGGCAACCCCGTTACCACCGAGGATTTGGAAGTCGCGGGCGCTATGTGCGCCTGGATGCGCAACACCATCAATCCGACCATGTGCTACACGGTCGAGCATCAGCCGGTGCTCATCCATGCAGGCCCCTTTGCCAATATCGCCATCGGCCAGTCGTCCGTCATCGGTGACCGGCTTGCACTCAAGCTCTTCGATTATCATGTCACCGAATCCGGCTTTGCGGCCGATATCGGCTTTGAAAAATTCTGGAATGTCAAGACTCGTCTGTCCGGCCTGACGCCGAACGTTTCCGTGCTGGTTGCGACGATCCGTGCACTCAAGATGCACGGGGGCGGCCCCGCAGTTGTCGCGGGAAGACCGCTTCCGAAGGAATATACCGAGGAGAACTTAGCGCTTCTGGAAAAGGGCTGTGAAAACCTCTTCCATCATGTGGCTACCATCAAGAAGTCCGGTATCAATCCGGTCGTCTGCATCAACCGCTTCTATACCGATACCGAGGCAGAAATTGAGCTGCTGCGCCGCCTGTGTAAAGAGCAGGGCGTGCGCTGCGCGCTTTCCGACCATTGGAGATACGGCGGCGAGGGCGCCGAGGAGCTTGCAAAGACCGTTTTGGAGGCCTGTGAGGAGCCGGTCGATCTCAAGTTCCTCTATGATTCCTCCATGCCCCTGCGTGAGCGTGTGGAGCTGATCGCCAAGGAGGTCTACGGTGCCGACGGTGTCGACTGGGAGCCCCTTGCGCTGCAAAAGGCAAAACGCTTCGAGGAGGACCCGAAGTATGCTGATTACTGCACCATGATGGTCAAGACCCATCTTTCGCTATCCCACGAGCCCTCCTTAAAGGGTGTGCCGAAGAACTGGCGTCTGCCCGTCCGTGATATCTTAGAATACGGCGGTGCAAAATTCCTCTGCCCGATGGCAGGCTCCATTTCCATGATGCCCGGCACAGGCTCCGACCCTGCATACCGCCGCATCGATGTTGATACCGAGACCGGCAAGGTATCAGGCCTGTTCTGATGAAACGGAGGAGCGAATATGCTCTCTAGAAGACCAGTCAAAGAAACGATATATAAAAGCCCTTCGCGCTTCTTTTCCGGGGCGCTGTGGATCCCGATCGCCGCGGCGGTCGCACTGCTTGCGGGACTGCTTACTGCTGCACTCATTACCGGCTCCGGCGAGTTTATCCGCGAGAAGAGCTATCATGTGATCGTACGCATTGCGCTCATCGACCTGCTTTGTCTCGTCGGCTTGTATTTCGTCATCTGGGACGGTGCCGTGCGCATTACCCTGAGCTATGAGGGCGCAGAGGCGCGCTTTTTCGGCAAAACGCTGACAAGCTTTTCCTGGGAAGAGGTACAAAGCATCTATGTGCAGCATGAATCCACCCGCGGCATAGAGAAATACCTGATGATCGTCAAGAGCGATGTGGAGCCGAAGGAGCAGTTTGCGGCAGTGCGAAAATCAAAGCGCTGTATGAGCAAAAATCCCGAGATTCTGCTGATTATTCCCTACAAGGTCAAACGCTCTCAAATGCTCCGGCAGTTTGCACCGGATCGGGTGAAGATGCGCTACCTTGAAAAAATCAAGTGAGATAGGAGAACAATATGGACTATACACATTTGTCCTGCCGCGATTTTGTAGAAGTGCTTGCCTCCAAGGAGCCTGCACCCGGCGGCGGCGGTGCGGCGGCATTGGCCGGCGCATTGGGAACGGCACTGGGCAATATGGTAGGCTCGCTTACCGTCGGCAAGCTCCGTTATGCGGAGGTCGAGCCTGAAATCCTTTCCTGCAAGGAAGAATGTGACGCGATCCAAAAGGCTCTTTTGGACTGCGTGGAGGCAGATGCCGAGCTCTTTATCCCGCTTTCAAAGGCATACAGCATCCCGAAAGAGGATCCCAACCGCGAGACGGTTTTACAGCAGGCGACGATCAATGCCTGTTCTGTTCCCATGCGGATCATGGAGCTTTGTATGCGTGCTTTGGAGCAGATCACGATCTTCAGTGAAAAAGGCTCCAAAATGGCAGTTTCCGATGCCGGCTGCGGCGCGGCGCTCGTCAAAGCCGCTTTACAGGCGGCGGCACTCAATGTGCTGATCAATACGAAGTCCCTCCGCGATGAAAAAATCGCAGAATCCCTCAATAACCGCTGCCTGACCATGCTGGAAGAGGGCAGTGCGGCCGCAGATCAGATCTATCAGACGGTGAAAGCCGGATTAACCAGGTGAGAACGATGGCAAAGCAGTATCTTGCAAAGGAAGTCACTGCTGCAATGCTCGAGAGCCTTGCACAGCGTACCTCCCGCTTAAAAGAACAGAATATCACGCCGAAGCTTGTGATCGTCCGCTGCGGGGAAGACCCCTCTGACCTTGCCTATGAGCGCGGCGCACGCAAGCGTGCTTCGCTGGCGGGCGTGGAGACGCAGGTCATCATCCTGCCGGAAACGGCAGACAAGCAGACCCTCATTTCTACCCTCGAGGCCTTGAATCAGGACAAGAGCGTCCATGGCGTTCTGCTGTTCCGGCCGCTGCCCGCGCACCTGAAAAAAGAGCAGGAGGAGATCTGCAACACGCTTCTTCCCGAAAAGGACGTTGACTGCATGACAGACCTCTCCTATGCGGGTGTGTTTACCGGCAAAAAGCTCGGCTTTGCGCCCTGTACCGCGCAGGCAGTTTTGGAGATTTTAGACCATTACGGGATCGATCTGACAGGCAAGCGTGTCGCCGTCATCGGCAGAAGCTTAGTGATCGGCAAGCCGGTCTCCGTCATGCTGATCTCGCGACACGCCACCGTGACCGTCTGCCACACGAAGACAAAGGACATTGCATCCATCACACGCGAGGCGGATATCATCGTCAGCGCAGCGGGTGCGGCAAACTCTCTTACCGCAGACCATGTGCGCCCCGGCCAGACCGTCATTGATGTGTCGGTCAACTTTACAGAAGACGGCATGTGCGGCGACAGTGTTTTTGCGGATGTCGAGCCGATCGTAGATGCCATCACCCCGGTTCCCGGCGGTGTCGGCGGCGTCACCTCTGCGGTTTTGATCTCTCATGTGGTCGAAGCCGCCGAGCGCA
>JAKSPM010000129.1 GCA_024404825.1 Clostridia bacterium | reverse complement strand
AGTTGCAGTGTTGCGAACATTTCAGCGTGTCTTTCACGCTGAAATTCCGAAAACATCGTTTTCGGACGCGGCCTTCGCCGCTTTGTTCACGAAACTATAACTTTTTGAACGCGCGATGTCAATCGCGCCCGCAAAACATCGTTTTGCGTAACTTGCGCATTGAAATGCGCAAGTTGTTCAACCAAGTTGCAGTGTTGCGAACATTTCAGCGTGTCTTTCACGCTGAAATTCCGAAAACACCGTTTTCGGACGCGGCCTTCGCCGCTTTGTTCACGAAACTATATGCGATGAAGCGGCATATAGAAAGCTATTTCTCAATCGGAAATGCACGGTATTGTTGTGAAATTACCTTGCCTTGCAGCTTTCCGCAGGAAATATCGACAACTTTTTCCAAAAATTCATCTGTTTTTGCCTGCGGAAGGAGACATTTAATAAGGATCTCGCTGCCATACTGTGTATCAACGGTCTGACCGTCCATGGTTTCAATCAGTTTCTTCATGCGCTCATAGAGATTATAAGGACAAGGCAGGTCGATTTCCTCCCATACACGCATACAGCTTGTCCCCGCTTCGTCCAATGCCTGCTTTGCAGATTTCGCATAGGCGCGAACAAGGCCGCCTGCTCCGAGCAGGATGCCTCCGAAATACCTTGTCACAACGCAGAGGACATTTTCGATATTCTCCCGGCGCAGCACCTCCAACACCGGCATTCCGGCAGTTCCCTGCGGCTCGGAATCATCCGAATAGCGCATAGTACCGCCGTGAAGAATGTAGGCATAGACGTTATGGGTCGCGTCATAATACTTTTCGCGCATCGAACGGATTTTTTGAGCGGCTTCTTCCTCAGTATCCGTGCAGAAAATATGGCCGATAAACCGGGAGCGTTTTTCTACCCATTCAACATGGGCTTCTTTGGTCGGAACAAGATATTCGTCCAAATCAGGCTTCCTCCGCATATTGACGTAGTTTTCCGTAAATTGTTTCATCACAAATCGCTTCAATGAAAATGCCTTCTGCGCGGTACTCCGTGGAGACGACCTGTGCCTGTGAATGAAGCAGATCCAAATTGCCGCCGGCAGAATACGGGAACAGGAACTTCACATTCCTGAGCGTCTTGCCGAGCGCATCATTGATTGCATCAAGCAGGGCATCCATGCCGAAACCGTGCTTCGCCGAAATCGACACATTCCCCTGCCCGATCGGGATCTCGGATTTTTCCACAAGATCTGCCTTGTTGTAACAGCAGATGACCGGAACACCGGGCTTAGCAAGCTGCGAAATCAGTCTGTCCACCACAGCCATATGTGCCTCACGGTCGGGGTCGGAGGCATCAATGACGTGAAGCAGCAGATCTGCATACTGAAGCTCCTCCAGGGTAGCCTTAAACGCCTCTACGAGGTGGTGCGGGAGTTTGGAAATAAAGCCGACGGTATCAGACAGCAGCACGGTAAGCTGATCTGTCACGGCTAAAGATCGGGTGGTAGTATCCAACGTATCAAACAGACGGTTATTGGCCGGGATCCCCGCGTCTGTCAACTGATTGAGCAGGGTCGATTTGCCTGCGTTCGTATAGCCTACGATGGCAACAACGGGAACGGAATTTTTAATCCTGCGCTCTCTTTGAACCGCGCGAACCTTCCGCACATCTTCCAACTGCTCTTTGAGTCTCGTGATGCGCTCACGAATGTGGCGGCGGTCTGTTTCCAGCTTCGTCTCGCCGGGACCTCTCGTGCCGATGCCGCCGCCGAGTCTGGACATAGATTTGCCCATGCCGGAGAGCTTCGGAAGCAAATACTGATACTGTGCAAGCTCGACCTGCAATCTGCCCTCGGCCGTCTTTGCCCTTTGGGCGAAAATATCCAAAATCAAGGCACTCCGATCAAGCACCGTTACTCCGGTCAGCTCCTCTAAAGCGCGGATCTGACTCGGTGACAAATCATTATCGAAGATGACCATGGAGGCCTCTGTAGACTCTACAAGCGCTTTGATTTCTTCGACCTTTCCCTCGCCGACAAAGCTGTGCGGATCGGGTGAATGCTTGTTCTGAAGCACCTTTGCCGTACATTCGCCGCCCGCGGTTTCCAGAAGCGCCTCGAGTTCGTCCAGAGTCGCTTCGGTCGCAGTTTCCTCCGGTTTGAAGCAGTCTGCATTCAGGCCGACCAAAACCGCTTTTTCAATTTCATGCTTTTCTAAAACTTCCATATTTTTTCCTATCTAACGAAAAAAGTCCGCACCCATCTCAGGTGCGGACTTTGATCAATCACTTCAGACCGTACTTCTTGTTGAAACGATCAACACGCCCACCGGTATCGACGAGCTTCTGCTTGCCGGTGTAGAAAGGGTGGCACTTGGAGCAGATTTCAACCTTGATGTCCTTAGACGTGGAGCCGGTCTCGATGACTTCGCCACATGCGCATCTGATAGTCGTCTGTTCGTACTTGGGATGGATGCCTTCCTTCATTGGGTTCACCTCTTTCTTTAGAATCTGTAAGAGGGCATACTGCCCTCCCCTTGGGTTTCAAGCCCGATTATATTACCACAAGATTTTGTGGATTGCAAGCATTATTTTCACATTTTTTTGAGGAAAATGCGTCCTTTTTGTTCCGGTTGGGTTTCCGGCTGCCTGCCGGGCTCGCATAAAAGCGAATATAGCTCCGCACAACGGCATTCCAAAGCGTAATATTCTTCATTTTCGGGCGTTTGCCCGGCATTGACAAGCTTGACGGAATCATTGTTTCGAAATTCACGCAAAAGCGCTGTTCCGAAGGGATCTGCCGATAAAATGCGGACATAGCCGGACTGCACGGACAGCTGCTCTTTTGTGATGCCGAGATAGGCGCAAAGAAGCATCCTGCAAATGCGCGTATAGGCATAGCGCTTGGATTTTGTTCTCTCGATCAGATCTTTCACGCTGACAGCTTGCCTGCTTGCGTGCATAAATCTGCGCCAAAGCCCCTCATTGCCGTAAGGGAGTGCGGCAAAGTCTTCCTCCGACATCGTGCGAAGTCTTGCAAGTACAGCGCGTTCTCCGTATTCCATGCGGTAGGTCGGCGCTGTTTGATACAAAGAAAATGCTTCTGCGGGAACATAATCGCAAAGTACTTCCCTATCCAAAGCACGCAGCGACATGGCAGAGGGATTCGAAGCATCCGGATGATCCGCAAGATAGCTTCCCTCACGACGGACGAGCAGCGGTCGAATCAGCGATTTTTGCAGCCGCAGTGCCTTGCAGTATTCCACGGCAAGAATATCGTTCGGCGCAGAAAGTAAACTGCTGTCCGGCGAAAGTGAAGATAAAGCCTTCTGACGCGCAGAAGCATAACTGACATTCTTTTCCGTTTGTTCCAGCATTGCTGCTTTGAATTCAGGGCTGAGCAGGACTTCAGCTGTACGGACGATCGCAGGCAGGTTTCCGTTCTCGCTTCCGAAGCAAAGGTAATCCACGCCGCCGAGCTGATTCAAAATCGAAACAGCCCCCTGTGCAAAGCCCTCCGCGGACGAAATTGCAGAGGTAATCGGAAGTTCGAGGACAAGATTCGCACCGCAAAGGACTGCCGCCTTCGCACGTACATATTTATCATAGAGCGCCGGCTCGCCACGCTGCACAAAGCTGCCGCTCATCAGACAAATGATCCGCGTTTCCTCTCCGAGCTGTCGGCGAAGCATATCAAACTGTTTTTTATGGCCGTTATGAAACGGATTATATTCGCAGATAATTCCGACAGTCGTCATCACGATTCCTCTTTTTGCGAAAAACTTTTCATTTTGGACTTGTTGAAACGGAAAAAATATTATACAATATAAACAGTGTGATTATAACTTTTTGAACGCGCGGTGTCAACCGCGCCCGAAAAACAAGGTTTTTCGAAAATGTAGGTTTGTCAATCATACTTTACAGTTCGGGAAAGAAAAAAGGACATCTTTGGGAGAACGCCAGTTGAGCGGACGCATTGGGAAGTTGTTATACTTTCGGATCCATA
>JAKSPM010000128.1 GCA_024404825.1 Clostridia bacterium | reverse complement strand
CAGGGATAAGATGCGTTTTTTCATCAGATTCATCTCCTGCAAATAAGGTTACTTCCATTATAAAAGAACTTTCTCACAAACGCAAGGAAACAGCCGGGAATTTGCTTGTTTTTTTCGTGAATTTCGGTATAATAGAAATGCAAAAACCACTTTGAAAGGACGGTATCCGATTGTTTAGATTCCGCGAGGCGTTCCGGCGCTATATGTTTGGCCGTTACGGCAATGATAAGCTCAATATGTTTCTGCTGCTTCTGGTCGGCATCATGCTGCTGACATCGGTGATCCTGTCTTCCGTCGTGCGCTTTTTCCCGATGCTGATCGGCCTGCGGTGGGCCTGCTACTGCGTGGAGCTGCTTTCGTTGGCGCTGTTCGGGTATGCACTGTTCCGGGTGCTCTCCCGCAATATTGCCGCCCGTCAGCGGGAAAACAGGGCGTATCTCCGCTTCCGGAGCCGCCTGTCAGATCGGGAGCATCGCTATTATGCCTGCCCGAAGTGTAATCAGACCGTCCGTGTTCCGAAGGGGCGCGGGAAGATCCGTATCAAATGTCCCTCCTGCGCGGAACAGTTCATTAAAAAAACCTGATATCAGCCGTCAATTTTTTAAGTAAAATTGACGGCTTTTTGACCGCTTGAGGCGCAGATTGCTTGACAAGCGCACGGAAATCAGGTAAGATAAATATTCGGAAAACAACCGATTTTTATTGATTTTTCAGGAGGTTTTTATGGAACTGAACAAATATTTAGATGTCAATGCAGAGGTGTTACAGGCCGTCCGTGAAGGCAAGCCCGTTGTTGCTCTGGAATCCACCATTATTTCTCACGGCATGCCCTATCCGCAGAACGTGGAAACGGCGCTGAACGTGGAGAGAATCATCCGTGAAAACGGAGCCGTGCCCGCCACCATCGCCATCATCGGCGGCAGACTCAAGGCAGGCCTGACCCCTGAGGAGATCGAATACTTCGGCAAGAAGGGCACCGCCATTGCAAAGGCTTCCCGCCGTGACTTAGCTGCCCTTATCGCCCGCGGCGAAGACGGCGCAACTACCGTCACTACCACCATGATTATCGCCCACATGGCAGGCATCAAGATTTTTGCCACCGGCGGCATCGGCGGCGTGCATCGCGGCGCAGAGACTACCATGGACATTTCCGCCGACCTGGAAGAGCTGGCAATGACCCCTGTGATGGTCGTCTGCGCAGGTGCAAAGTCCATCCTCGACCTCGGTCTGACTCTGGAGTATTTAGAGACCCACGGCGTTCCCGTTGTCGGTTTCGGCACCAAGGAGCTTCCTGCCTTCTATACCCGTAAATCCGGCTTCGCCGTTGACTACGAGATCGACACACCCGAGGAGCTCGCAAAAATGTTCAAGGCACAGAGCGACCTCGGTCTCAAGGGCGGCATGCTCGTCACGAACCCCATCCCCGAAGAATATTCCATGGATGCGGATGTTATCAACAAAGCCATCGACAATGCCATTGCAGAGGCAGTCTCTCTCGGCATCCACGGCAAGGAAACGACCCCGTTCCTGCTTGCGAAAATCAAAGATCTTACCGGCGGCGACAGCCTCGCTTCCAACATCCAGTTAGTTTATAACAATGCCCGCCTTGCCGCCAAGACCGCCAAGGCCTACTGTGAGCTGTAATTATGGATAAGATTCAGATGAAAACGCCGCTCGTCGAGATGGACGGCGATGAAATGACCCGTGTTCTTTGGAAGATGATCAAGGACGAGCTGATCCTTCCCTTTGTCGACTTAAAAACCGAGTATTATGATCTCGGTCTGCTGCACCGCAACGAAACCGAGGATCAGGTCACGGTCGATGCCGCCAACGCAACAAGAAAATACGGCGTTGCGGTCAAGTGCGCCACGATCACCCCGAACCGCCAGCGCATGGAAGAGTATCCGCAGCTGACTCAGATGTGGAAGAGCCCCAACGGCACGATCCGTGCCATTTTAGACGGGACGGTCTTCCGTACCCCCATCCTCATCGATTCCATCCGCCCTGTCGTTCGGAATTGGGAAGCGCCTATCACGGTCGCCCGTCATGCCTATGGCGATGTGTACCGTGCGGTCGACCTCTATACCACCGAACCCGGCACCTGCACCATGACCTTTACCCCGGAAAACGGCGAGCCGCAGACCCTTACCGTGCAGAAGGTCGCAGGCCCTGCTGTTTGGCAGGCTGCCCATAACAAGGAAGACAGCATCCGCAGCTTTGCCCGTGCCTGCTTCCAGTATGCCGTTGACACCAAGCAGGATCTTTGGTTTTCCACCAAGGACACGATCGCCAAGGTCTATGACGGCGAATTCAAGAAGGTCTTTGAGGAAGAATTTGAAGCCTATAAACAGGACTTTGAACGCCTCGGCATTACCTATTTCTATACCCTCATCGATGATGCCGTTGCAAGAGTCATCCGCTCCAAGGGCGGCTTCATCTGGGCTTGCAAAAACTATGACGGCGACGTGATGTCCGACATGGTTTCCACCGCCTTCGGCTCGCTTGCAATGATGACCTCCGTTTTGGTCGCCCCTGACGGCACCACGGAATTTGAGGCTGCGCATGGCACAGTCACCAAGCACTACTATAAGCACTTGGCCGGTGAACGTACCTCCACCAACCCCATGGCGACCATCTTTGCATGGTCGGGCGCTCTGCGCAAGCGCGGCGAATTGGACGAGCTTCCGGAGCTTATCAAATTTGCTGACCGTTTGGAGGCCGCCTGCTTCAAAACCCTGAACGAGGGAATCATGACGAAGGATCTTGTCGGTCTGGTCAGCCCGGACTTCCCTGCAAAGGCTGTCTACTCCGATGAATTCATCGCCGCGATCCGCGAGAGAATGTAACGATGGAAACGAAATTCCGTCCTGTGATGACGATCCGCATTTTCGCGGATGAAAAATGCTTCGGCCCCGGCATTGCCCGACTGCTGCACCGTGTGGAGGAGCTTCATTCTCTGCGTGCGGCGGCAAGCTCTATGGACATGGCCTACTCCAAAGCATGGACGATCCTTCGTGCGTCCCAGCAGGCGCTCGGCTTTCCGCTGCTCGAGTCTACGACCGGCGGCAAAAACGGCGGCGGCGCTGTGCTGACGGAGCAGGCGAAAAAGCTGCTCACCGAATATGATGCGTACTGCCGCGACCTGGAGGCCTACGCCGAGCATCAGTTCGCCGAACGCTTTGAAAACGTTTTTTAAAAATATAAATGACCCGCGATGATTCATGCTTCATCGCGGGTCATTTTATGCTGTAAAAAAGATTTTAGAACACGCCCTGCTCCATCATGGCCGTTGCGACCTTCTTGAAGCCTGCAATGTTTGCGCCGGCAACCAGATCGTAGCCGAGGCCGTATTCCTCTGCTGCCTCTGCGGAGACGCGATGGATGGTCTCCATCATGCGGTGAAGCTGTACGTCAACTTCCTCTGCACTCCAGACGAGACGCTCGGAGTTTTGTGCCATTTCCAGAGCGGAAACGCCGACGCCGCCTGCGTTGACTGCCTTGGAGGGAGCAACGATCATGTGCTTCTGAGAACGCAGATAAGCAAGTGCATCGTTGGTGGTGGGCATGTTTGCAACTTCGATGTAGTACTTTGCACCGCAGGCTGCGATCTTTTCTGCGGATTCCATCTTAACGTCGTTCTGCATTGCAGACGGCATCACGACATCGACCTTGACGCCCCAGGGCTTTTCGCCGGGGAAGAACTGTACGCCGAACTTGTCGGAGTAGTCCTGTACACGGTTGCGGTTGGAAGCACGCATTTCAAGCAGGTAGTTGACCTTCTCTTCGGTGCAGACACCGTCGGGGTCGTAGACGTAGCCATCGGGGCCGGACAGAGTGACGACCTTTGCGCCGAGCTGCATTGCCTTCTTGCAAATGCCCCAGGTGACATTGCCGAAGCCTGCACAGGCGATGGTCTTACCCTTGATGTCTTCGCCTTCGTGCTTGAGAACCTCGTTCAGGTAGTAAACTGCGCCGTAGCCGGTAGCTTCCGGACGGATCAGGGAGCCGCCGTAGGACTGACCCTTGC
>JAKSPM010000127.1 GCA_024404825.1 Clostridia bacterium | reverse complement strand
CATTTATTTTCGCAAAGCGAAAATGCAAACGAGCCCTGTCGCATTGCATTTGTTTCTCTTTCCGCTCTGAGGTCGACTTTTGCTCATTGATAGAAGTTCATTTCCCTATTTGTATCATTTTTTTATTTGGGAAGGAATTCTCAAAATTCTTATTGTAAATTGTTGTATGTTTGATTTTTTTATAATATAATCAATTTGTAAGCATCAACCGTATATTTGGGAGGACATACCTATGAAAAAACTACTCTCTTTGTTTTTGTGTATTTGTATGTGTCTGACTGCGTTTTCCGCACTGTCGTTCACAGCAGCGGCAGGCCCCGGCTACAAGATCTATGTCAACGGCGAAGCAGTCAGTGACTCGATCAATGTCAATGGCGGCACTGCAAGCGTATCTTATGACAGCTCTACGGAAACATTAACGCTCACGCTTGACAACTGTATGATCGGAAAAACCTATTCCGATGGCTTAAATGCATACTCCGTTTATGTCTCTACCGATGCGCCCCATTTTAAGCTTGAGCTTATCGGCTATAACGAGTGCGCCAGCAGCCTTCGCATCGAAGACATGTACAATTATGATAACGGCACAACGCTGATTACCTCCGGTCCCGCCAAGGACGGCGAGCTGACTGTCTGTGGACGGTTCAGCATTGAAAAAGGAGACCTTTCTGTTGATGCCTGCAAGCTACGTTTGACCGGTGAGCAGACAAACGGATCGTATGCCGCCTATATCAGAGGTAACTTCACGATCGGCAAGCCCGCTCTTAAAGGCGGGAGCACATACGATACGCCCTCTTTTGAGGTTTCAACTGATCGAAATATCGGTTTGTTTATTTTCGGGCATCTGTTAATCAATAACGGATACAATACTTTTAGCGGCAAAAACTATGGCCTTGTTTGCTCGAATTGGGGCGACGATTCGATTTTTTCTGTAACCGGTGGCCACACTGATTGCTCCGGCAGCCGTGCAGCGGTGCTTATTCTTGCGTTAAAAGAAGGCTGCACGAATCTAATCGATTTTGCTGCAGGCTATGGCGAAACATCCGGAAATGTACTGTCCAAGAGCGCACCGTTCTATGATAGTATCGGATATGAAAACGCTGTGTATTTCTCATGGCTGCCTAATGGCAGCTCGGAGCAGCTTACAGTTTCCAGCAAGCCGGAAGAAAACATCCTTGACGGAACGTTTACTACAAACGCTGCAAAATCCTGCTCTTTCGGCTCAATGCCGTCCGTTTTTGTCACCTATGATGCAGGCGATTACGGTCAGATCAACGGTGAGCAAACCGTTTACCAGACCTATACTTCCGGTCAAAAGATCGGCGTTCTTCCCGTTCCCGTTAATACGACCTTTAAAACCGGTGCCTTCAATAACATGTACTTTGAAGGCTGGTATGTCGGCGACACCTATGAAGGTACGCTGATCGACGAAAATTATGTCTTAACCTCCGGCATTCAGCTCCATGCGCTTTGGATGGAAGGAAACGGCAAGAGCTTTAAGGATGTCAAGGATAGCTCCTGGTACAAGGAAGCCGCAAACTATTGCTCCATTAAGGGCTTGATTTCCGGCACCGGTGACGGCTCGACCTTCAGCCCTGACATGGTCTGCTCCCGCGCAATGGTCGTCTCCATCCTCTATCGTCTGTCCGGCGAGCCCTATGTCTGGGAGGGCGACAATCAGTTCTCCGATGTCAAGAATTCCGCATGGTATGCAAAGGGCGTCATCTGGGCAGCCAACAACGGTATCGTCTCCGGCATCGGCGGCGGTAAGTTTGCTCCCGACGCAAGCATTACAAGAGAGCAGCTTGCCTCCATTATGATGCGCTATGCCTCCTTCCGCGGTCTGCGCGATCCCGACAGCCATATGATGCTTATCGGCTTCCCCGACAGTGACAAGATCAGCTCCTGGGCAGGTGAAGGTATGAGCTGGGCAGCCGGCTCCGGCCTGATTTCCGGCAAGCCCAACGCGGCAGACGGACGGAACTACCTTGACCCGCAGGGTACCGCGACCCGTGCGGAATTTGCCTCCATCCTGCTGCGTTATCTCAAGTCAACCGACGGCGCACTGACCTTCTATGTTAACAACCTCTTCCGCGTTTCCGTTCCTTATCTTTGGCAGGGCAATGTGGTCTGCGAGACCTTCAGCGGTACTACAGGTGATGGCATCAGCTTCTACTGCAAACAGGAAAATGAGCTCAGCGGTGCCGGCAGAATCTGCGGTCTTGTGTTTGATCCCGATCATGAATACCTCAACCTGCCGCACTTTGAATACTTCTGTGCAATGATGGACAGCGGCAATATTGCATACAACGCTGTCTTTGATCTGCCGACGGATGTGCAGTGCAACGAAGATCCCACCTCTCCCCTCGCCGCCGAATATTTCTCCATGTTTGAAATGCACAAAGCTATTCAGGTCGAAAGTGACTGGTACACACTTTCGTTCGGTGTTGGATAATATGTGATCTGATACGGCAGTCGGGTTTCCCGGCTGCCGTATTCTTTGAAAGTTTCGAAATTTTCTATTGACTTACAAAGGAAAACATTGTATAATACCCAAGCGAACGAAATATGGTGACATAGCCAAGCGGTAAGGCAACGGTCTGCAAAACCGTCATTCCCCAGTTCAAATCTGGGTGTCACCTCCATGAAAAAAGCACTTGCGAAAGCAAGTGCTTTTTTCAATGATATCCGTTCCTTGCAGTACGGGTGATATACCTGCGGTATGAGATCCACCTGCGGTGGATGATATACGCCTGCGGCCTATGTTGGAACGGATATTATATCATTCCGTGCTTTGCACGAAATATCACTATATCCTGTGTTGTTCATAAGAAAACGTCATCCTGAAGATTGCTTCAGAATGACGTTTATTTATTCTTTTGTCTGCTCGGCCTTGGCCTCGCGAATGAAGCGGATGTTGCGGATGCCGTAAAGCACCATAGCGAAGACAGCCGCTGCCGCGCTGAGGATAATCAGGGTATCCGACAGCCACAGCGGGATATTCAGCCAGATAATATGCGGCAGGATTGCAAAGAACAGAACGACGGTCGCAAGCTTTCCGTACCACTCCGCGCCTTTGATATACCTTTGTGCGTGCGCTGCGACCCAGGACGTTGAGATGACGAACGCCTCCTTGATGAGCAGCACGATCAGCAAAATATACATATGCGGCCAACGGGAAGCAAGGCAGATCAGAAGCACCAACTGTGTTGCCTTGTCGGCAAAGGGATCGAGCGCCTTGCCGAGGGTAGTTATGGCGTTGAACTTTCTCGCGATCCAGCCGTCGACCACGTCCGTGGCGCCGGAGACGAGCAGCACGATCGTTGCCCCGAGATAGCACTTCCTGCCGATATACAGCCACATCAGAACGGGAAGCAGCAAAATGCGGAAGGTCGTCAGTAGATTCGGAACGGTCAGTATTCTGTTTTCATCTGTACGTTTTTTCATACTTATGCTCCGTCAAATAAAAGGCGGCAGAACAGCGGAGCTTTTCCGCAATTCTGCCGGAAACCGCAAGATCTTTTATATAGTAGCAGATTCTTGCGAAAGAATCAACCGCATATACATAAAAAGGCAAAAAGGGTGGTTTTCTTTAAATATTTTCCGCACAAGAAACCCCGCCGAATGAAAAGCATTCGGCGGGCAATTCTTATTTGATCGGCAGCTGAATTTCCGTGAGCCAGTCGCTGACGGATTCCTTGTTCCAAATTCCGTCAATATAGCTCTCTCTGGCAAGTCCTGCAATCTCGTAGCCATTCTTTTCTGCATATTCCATAATATACGCATAGGCATCGCCGATCTGATCATATGCACCCTTATGATAAATACACAACACCTTTGCCGCAGGCAGCGTTCTGAATTTGATATGTTCATTTTCTTTTCCGAACGCTGTGACTGCTTCATTGTGACGGATATGAATATCGGTTTCCTTATACTCTCCGTCAAGATATTCGCAGAACTCGTACGGTGGCTCTGCGCATTTGATTTCCGGGTTTAGACGCAAGCATTCTTCTCCGACTGACGGGATCCACTGCATGAAATCTGCATAATTCCGAAGAACCGTCTCCGAG
>JAKSPM010000126.1 GCA_024404825.1 Clostridia bacterium | reverse complement strand
GCTGATGTTCCTGCTTTCCTTTATCGGCTCTTTGATGGAATTTGCCGGGGTCTCATTGATCCTCCCGTTTGTCAATATCCTGATTAACCCGAACATCGGACAGGCCAAGTGGTACATATGGCTTACAAGAATCCTCGGAACAAATGACAGAGCGGATGTCCTTTTCTGGCTGACCATTGGACTCATCGGCGTCTATGTTGTTAAAAATGCCTATATGCTGCTGCTGATCAATCTGCGCGTCCATCTGATCAGCAAAAACAACATTGTGGTCAGCTCCCGGATGATCGGCTACTTTATGCGCAAGCCCTATACCTATCATTTAGAGCATAGCTCTAATGAGGTTGCCCGTACGATCAACCATGATGTCAACAGCCTGTTCAGCATGGTAAATACACTGTTTTCCCTGGTATCCGATGTGGTCATATCGGTGTCTTTGGTCATTTTCCTGTTTAAGGTGAACCCCGCATTGACCACTACAGTCGCCATCGGCATTGGCTTGTGCTCGCTGCTGTATTTCCTGGTCGTTAAACGCAAGATTCGTCAGTTCGGTCAGGAAAACCGTCAATCCCATGTCAAGATGAATCGTTCGATCTACCAGGCAATGGGCGCGATCAAGGAAGTCAAGATCATGGGCAGAGAACAGTTCTTCGCCGAATGCTACAGCAAATACGGCGCAGAGTATGTGGAACTCAACCGCAGATATTCGGTCGTTTCCGCCATTCCGAGCAGGCTGATTGAAACCGTCTGCATCGGCGGCGTTCTGGGCGTCATTGCCTATCAGATCAAAGCGAGCAACGGCAATATTGAGGCATTAACGCAGATCGTCCCGCAGCTGTCAGCATTTGCGGTTGCCTGTATGCGGCTTTTGCCGACGGCAAACTCCATCAACAGCTGTTTCTCGTCCATCACGTACCTCACGCCTTCTGTTGAAGCAATCTATGAAGAAATCCGCGCTTCGGAGGAATACGAGGCGCGAATCGCCCGAGAAGCCGAGGAAAAGAAAAAGCTTCACGGCGAAATTACCGTCACCCAGAACAGTGACATCCGTCTGGAAAACATCTCCTTTACATATCCCAATATGGATGAGCCTGTCCTGCACAATATTTCCATTACCATTCCGCACGGAACCTCCGTCGGCATCGTCGGCGTGACCGGCGCCGGCAAGACCACCCTTGTTGATGTGATCCTCGGCCTTTTGGAGCCGCAGGGGGGAAATGTCTTCTACGGTGATCTGGATATCCGCCAGGACTACAAGCAGTGGCAGGAGCGGATCGGCTATATCCCGCAGTTCATCTACCTGACTGACGATACCATCCGCAACAATGTCGCTCTCGGTCTGTACGACGATGAGATCGATGAAGAACGTGTCTGGAAGGCGTTGGAGGATGCACAGATCGCTGAGTTTGTCCGCGGTTTAAAGGACGGCCTGGATACCGTCATCGGCGAACGCGGCGTCCGTCTTTCGGGCGGTCAACGGCAGAGACTCGGCATTGCAAGAGCTCTGTACTATAACCCCGAGGTGCTGTTCTTCGATGAAGCGACCTCGGCACTGGATAACGAGACGGAGCAGAAGGTCATGGAGGCGATCAATGCCCTGAGCGGCACGAAGACCATGATCATCGTTGCACACCGCCTGACAACCATTGAAAAATGCGACCAGATCCTCCGTGTCGTGGACGGCACGGTCGAACCGGCAACGCTCGATTAACGGAGGAAATACCCATGAAAAAAAGATTACTTTCGATCCTGCTTGTTCTGTGCCTGACAGCAACCCTGTTTGCAGGACTCGGCATCACGGCAAGCGCAGGCAGCGTTGCCGCAGTTGACCCCACCGGCTACACCAAGGCAGAAGATGTCAAGTATGTCAAGGTCGGCAGCTATGTCTGCAACTGGGGCGCAAGAGGCGAGGACTGCACCTTCCTTTCCACCTACGCGCAGAACTACTACACCGGCAACTATACCTTTGAAAAAATGTCCGGTCTTTCCGGCAGCTCCACGCAGGCATCTGTTCCCTCCAGCGCCCTGTATTCCGCGCTGAAGAACATGATGGTTGCAAAGAAAACCAGCGAGACCTCCTACAATGGCACCCGCGAGCTGTATAAGTACACGGACTGCCTCAAGAGCGACTATGCACACATTTCCTCGTTCTATTCCGGCAAGGAGCTGAACGGTGCGTGGGACGGCGGCTCCACCTGGAACCGCGAGCACACATGGCCGAATTCCAAGATCGACAACAACGGCGAGAACGACATTATGATGCTCCGCCCGACGTGGGTACAGGAAAACTCCCACCGAGGCAACAAGGCATACGGTGAAAGCTCCTCCACCTATTACTTCCCCAATCAGGAAGCAGGCGGCAAGTATGACCTGAGAGGCGACTGCGCAAGAATCGTTCTGTACGTCTACACCCGTTGGGGCGTGACAGACAAGATGTGGGGATCTTCCGGCGTCATGGAGAGCAAAGAAATTCTGCTCAAGTGGATGAAGGAAGACCCTGTTGACACTTGGGAAATGGGCAGAAACGATGCCTGCCAGTCCATCATCGGTGTGCGAAACGTCTTCGTTGACTACCCCGAATACGCATGGCTGCTGTTCAATGAAAGTGTTCCTGCAGGCTACACCTCTCCGTCCTCCGGCAGCGCTCCTGTTGCCGAGTATAAAGTGACGGCTGTTTCCAACAACAACGCATGGGGTACCGCCTCTGTCAGCGGCAACACCATCACCTGCAAGCCCACAACCGGCTACTATGTTGCAGACGCTAAGATCACCTCCGGCACCGGCACCCTGTCCCGCAACGGCAACACCATCACGGTCAATCCGACCTCCGATATCACCGTCACCGTAACCTTTGCAAAGTCCGAGACCTTTACTGTCTCTTTCATCCTGCCTGACGGCGTGAGCAAGGCCTCCCTTTCCGGCGCTGCCGGCAGCAAGGTCACGCTTTCCGCACCTTCCGGCAAGCCCACCGACACCGCACACGACTATGTGTTTGCCGGCTGGCTTCCCACTGAGCTTGCAGACACGACCGACGAGCCGGCAAGCCTGCTTGCTCCGGGCACAAGCTACACGCTCACCGGCAATGTCACTTTCTATGCTGTCTACACCTACGAGGTCAAGAGCGAAGGCGGCGATGACGAAACAGGCGATTATATCAAGGTCAAAACTGCCCCCTCCGACTGGAGCGGCACCTATGTCATCGTCTACGAGGGCAGTAACTATCTGTTCGACAGCAGCTTGGATACCCTCGATGCCACCAATAACTTCCACGCTGTCGGCGCGATTGCAAACGAAACCGTTGCAGCCGAGGACGGTGATCCGTATAAGATCGTCATCGAGCAGACCAACGGCGGCTACTCCATTTTGTGCTCCAACGGCAAATATATTGGTATGACCTCCAGCGACAACAAAATTTTGCAGGGCGACACGGCCTACGCCAACACGATTTCTCTGAATGAGAACGGCGGCGCGGACATTGTCTCCGCAAACTGCTATTTCCGCTATAACAAGCAGAGCGGCCAGACCCGTTTCCGCTACTACAAGGCCTCCAGCTATACAAGCCAGCAGGAAGTTTTCCTGTACCGCAAGGACGGAAGCTCCGCAGTTTCCCATTGGCTGACCATCACCGGCACCCCCTGTGAGCATATCTGGAACGAAGGCGAGATCACCACTCCCGCGACCTGTGCGCAGAAGGGCGTTATGACCTACACCTGCACCGTCTGCGGTGCAGAAAAAACCGAGCCTATCGCAAAGAGTACCGATCACGTATGGGATGGCGGCAGACCGGATGATCCTCCCACCTGCACCGAGCCGGGCAGCGTTCTGTATACCTGTATGCTCTGTGAACAGACCAAATATGAGCCGATCGAAGCACTCGGACACAACTTCGTTGACGGCAGCTGCTCCCGCTGCGGCGAAGAAGACCCGAATTATGATCCGCCTACGCCCGTCGATCCCTGCGAGCTCTACACCGACATCGACCGCACGTCGTGGTACCACAACGCTGCGGACTTTGTGATCGACGCCGGCATTATGGGCTCCACCAGTACGGAAGCAAAGACCTTTGAGCCGATGAC
>JAKSPM010000125.1 GCA_024404825.1 Clostridia bacterium | reverse complement strand
TCAAAAAATACTTTTTTGACACGCTGAGAAGGACAAGCAAAGTGCTTGTCCTTCTTTTTTTATGTTTTTTTCAAAAATCCCTTACATCTTCTTCCGTTTTCTGTTATAATAACAATATGAAAAGTCAGGAGGAGGGAGCATTTATGTACCGGATCGACGATCATATTATGTACGGCTATGAAGGTGTCTGCCGTGTGCTGTTTGTCGGGCACCCGAATGTTCCCGGCTTGAATCCCGAACGGGAATACTACCTTTTGCAATCCGTCAAGCGCGGCACGCAGGTCTATACCCCTGTCGATACACAGATGGCCATGCGCCCGGTTCTTTCCGGCGATGAAATAAAGGGGCATTTTGCGCAGCTCGCATCCTCTTCCATTTCTGCTGAGCTTCCTGCAGATACAAAATCCGCCGCGGAATTCTACCGTTCCACCCTGCAAACGCAGAGCTTTCTCAAAATACTGCTTCTGTTCAAGGCGCTGCTCGAGCGTCAGAAGCGCCAGATGGAGATTCGCAAGACCCTCAGCACGACCGACCTGCGGTTTTTCAAACAGGCAGAGGATCTGCTGTGCGGCGAGATCTGCTTTGTTCTCGGCATGAATGCGCCGGAATGTGCCCGCCTGCTGCGGGAAACCTGCGAAAAATAACACAGCGTTCAATTTGAATTATCCGAAAACCGGGAACGGCCGATGTCGTTCCCGGTTTTTTACAGCAGATTATAATAAAACGGCCATTCCTTCTGCGACACATGGTGCATTTGCGCGCACACTTCGGCGCAGCAGCGGCGAAAATCCGAGAGCGTATCGGTCACGGCATAGGAATTCATCTCGGCAATGCCGAAGGTGATCCCGTCAGCCTCTGCATGGTCCAGCACCACACCGAGAAGACCGTCATATTTTTTCCAGAGCGCTTCCGCTTCTCTCCCCTTTTCATAGGCAAGTGCGGTATCTTCCCTGTCACAGGCATCCAGCGCCTTCTCTAAAAGCCGCACAGTACGGGAGATGCAGATGTCCATCCAGGTAACGAGAACGATGCTCAACGCAAGCGTCAGCGCAAGGATAAGGATTCCAATATACAAATATTTCATGCCGTCTGCTCCTTTTCGGAAAGGAAAATGCCGCCCTTGCTGTCAACCGTCATCAAAAAGACATCCTCCGCGCGTCTGTTCCGACCGGCAAGATACCTATGAAGCCAGGTCTCTGTTTTCCCGAGCAGCTCCAAATTTGTTTTGAGGATCTTTCCGTCGGAGATCACCGTATAGGGAAGCTCCTGATCCGGCACCTTTGTCAGCGTCGCTTTTGCCGGTGCCGGCATATATTTTGCATAGGGGATCACAGAAAGCTCCCCGCCCGTTTCCAGAATCGCATATTTGACCGTGGAGAGGTCAAAGATATCTTTTCCGCGCAGATGCTCTGTCAGCTCATCCAGACTGACCCTTGTTGAACGGAGGTTTTTTTGCTGGATTTTCCCGTCTGCGATCAAAATCACCGGCTTTCCGCAGAGGATCCGCCGCCACCGCACGGAGAGCATCGTCATTACGGACAGAATCAGCTCCATGCCGAGGATCGTCATGATCGGCACAATACCGGAAAGCAGCGGTATCTCGGTGTCCTGCATGGGGATGGCTGCGATGTTCGCGAGCAGCATTGTTACCACAAATTCCGCCGGCCCGAGCTCACCGATCTGCCGCTTTCCCATCATCCGGATGCTGACGATGAGCAGACTATATAATATGACTGTTCGCAAAAAGGAAATCAGCATGTTTCTCCCGCTTTCTCTTCGTTCGGATATATTCTAGGATGCGGATTTGTTTTGATTTCATACGAAACAGTGCGTTTTTTCTGCGGAAATCGTTGGAATTGATAAATCCGCAGTCAATTTATACAAACAGCACCGACAGCATCTGCGGGAACTTGTGGTGCTGCCCAAAATTCGGCGATTTTGCTTGCTTTTTCTTCCGATTTGCGGTACATTTAGCGTGGTTATTTTTTCTCAGAGAGGACGTTTTATATGCGTATTCCTGAATTGTTCGGTTCCAATGTTTTTAATGAAAGTGTCATGCGCGAGCGCCTGCCGGAAAAAGAGTTCGGTGAGGTCATGCAGGTCATCCGCTCGGGCGGTCAGCTGTCCATGCAGACGGCAGACGTTGTGGCAGAAGCCATGATGAACTGGGCGTTGGAGAAGGGTGCAACTCACTACACCCACTGGTTCCAGCCCCTCAACGGCATTACTGCCGAAAAGCATGACTCGTTCCTGACCTACCCCAAGGAGGGTAAGACCATTCTCAGGCTCACGGGCAAACAGCTCATTATGGGCGAGCCCGACGCCTCCTCTTTCCCGACCGGCGGCCTGCGTTCAACGCATTATGCAAGAGGCTACACCGCGTGGGATATCACATCTCCGGCCTTTGTCAAGGAAATGACGGCAGGCACGATCCTTTGTATTCCGACCGTCTTTGTCTCCTACACCGGTGAAGCACTTGACAACAAAACCCCGCTGCTGCGCTCCATGCAGGCGCTCTCCGCACAGGCTGTAAGAATCCTTCATCTGTTCGGAAAGACCGATGTGCAAAAGGTGGAGCCCTCCGTCGGCGCAGAGCAGGAATACTTTATTATCGACAAGGAAAAGTATCTCAAGCGCAGAGACCTGATTTATTCCGGCCGCACGCTTTTCGGTGCCCGTGCACCCAAGGGGCAGGAATTAGAGGATCAGTACTTCGGCGTCATCCGTGACCGGATCGGCTCGTTCATGCACGACCTCAACATTGAGCTTTGGAAGATGGGCATTACTGCCACCACCCAGCACAACGAGGTTGCCCCCGCTCAACACGAGCTGGCACCCATCTACAGCCCCTGCAACGTTGCCGTTGACCAGAATCAGCTCACCATGGAGACGATGAAGCGCGTTGCGACCCGGCATAATCTTGTCTGCCTGCTGCACGAAAAGCCCTTTGACGGCGTCAACGGCTCCGGTAAGCACAACAACTGGTCGCTTGCCACCGATCAGGGTGAAAACCTGCTCGACCCCGGCAAAACGCCTGACCGCAATTTACAGTTTTTGCTGATTCTCTCCTGCATTATGGCCGCGATCGATCGCCACGCAGATCTTCTGCGCGAGACGGCAGCCAATGTCGGCAACGATCACCGTCTGGGTGCCGATGAAGCACCTCCCGCGATCGTGTCTATCTTCCTCGGCGATCAGCTGGACGACCTTGTCAGCCAGATCTGCAGCTCCGGCGTTGCGGCAGGCTGCCTGCACGGCGAGACTCTGGACTTCGGTGTATCGACGCTTCCTGTTTTAAGCAAGGATGCGACCGACCGCAACCGCACCTCTCCCTTTGCCTTTACGGGAAATAAATTCGAGTTCCGTATGGTGGGCTCGTCCGACTCCGTCGCAGGTGCCAACACCGTTCTGAATACGATCATCGCCGAGGCCTTCTGTGACGCGGCCGACATTTTGGAGCAGAGCCCCGACTTTGAGCATGACGTACGCGAGCTGATTGCAAAAAACATGATCGAGCATCAGCGGATCATTTTTAACGGCAACAGCTATTCCGAAGAGTGGGTCCGTGAGGCAGCACGCCGCGGGCTTCCGAATCTGCGCACAATGGTAGATGCCATCCCCGCACTCACCACCGAAAAGGCTGTCCGTCTTTTCGAAAAGTTCGGAATTTTCACGAAAAACGAGCTGGAATCCAGAAGCGAAATTCTCTACGAAACCTTTACTAAGGTCACCGCCATTGAGGCGCACACGATGTCCCACATGGCAGGTAAGCACTACATTCCGACCGTTATCCACTTCATCACGCGCATGGCTGACTCTATCTGCAAAACCACGGAGGCCTGCCCCGAAGCGGATGTTTCGGTGCAGAAAGAGCTGTTAATGGAGGCCTCCCGACTTCTTGCTGACGCAAAGGCTGCCCTGCGCACCTTAGATGATGACTGCGAGAAGCTCAACACGATGGACGATCCCAAACAGATCGCCCTGTTCGGCAATGAGCACATCATTCCCGATATGAAGGCACTCCGCGCCCCGATCGACCGCTTAGAACTGATCGTGGACAAAGACCTCTGGCCGGTACCCACCTACGGCGACCTCATGTTTGAAGTGTAATCAGA
>JAKSPM010000124.1 GCA_024404825.1 Clostridia bacterium | reverse complement strand
ATTTTGACGGTTTCGGGGTTTATTGACAGTCTGAAACGGAGCTGTTCTGAAACAGCTCCGTTTTTCTTTTTATTGTGTTGAATCGTTATTGGGGGACTGCTCAGGCATTTGCATGGGCTGCTGCTCGGTGACCGGCGGCTGCACATAAGGTGCAGGCGGGGTCTGCGGTGCATTCGGCATCTGCGCACTTGCAGGCACCTGAGCCGTCGGCGTTTGCGGCGCCGCAAAGCTCTGCGGTACTGCAGTCCATCCCTGTGCATATGCCTGATTCTTTCCATAAGCTTCCGTTTGCTCGTAGAGCAGCAGCGGAGGTTCATTTTTCGGGAAGGTCATGGGCGGATACTCAACTTTGTAGGTAAATACCGTGGCATTGCAGGCTCCGCAGCGTCTCGGCAAGCCCGGCATGATTGCACCGCACAGCTTGCACGTGGCAGTTGCATTTTGTTCTGCATAGCGGCGGGGTGCCTTGAGGATATTGATCACAACAAAGATCATTGCAACGACCATGAAGACCAGGAACGACCCTGCCAAGGCGGCAAGCTTTGACTGCATAACATAGTCAGCCACAAAGTCATAGCAGCCGTGGATCAGGATTGCGCTCATAATCCCCATGATCTTTGCGTCCTGCTTCCCCTCCTGCATGGAGCGCAGGGCTCCGAGTGCAATAAGCATCGTGCAGGTAATGTGGAACGGAGACGCAATCGCCGCACGGATGATCGCATTTGCAACATTTCCGCGCGTCATAATGAAATAAAGAATGTTTTCCAGGCCCGTAAAGGCTGCCGCAGAAATCAGGGCATAATTGATGATCTCATTGGGCGACTTCATGCGGTGGTAGCCGCCGGTGCCGATATAGACAGCAAGGATCTTCCCTGCCTCCTCCGCACCGCCGACGAAAATAAAATAATAGAGCATACGGCCGATCGCACAGGTAAAACGAGCTTCGGTCTCGTCAAATGTGTCCCATGCAAAGGCATTTACCTCGAAAAGCAGTTTCTCACCGAGCAGTTCAAAACCGACCGTCGGAATGATGAACAAAAGGGAAAACCAAAAGCATCTTGCACCCGCACCGCGCCATCTGGCCGTACGGTATTTGCATTTTACGGCAAACAGGATCGCAAGGACGCTGACTGCAACGGAGATCACGCCGCCCAGGGCAATACTTGATCCGGAAAATTCAAAAATGGCATCAGGACTCATCAGATGACACCTCCCGCTACTAGGACCAACGTCAGCAGACTGATTCCGCCGGATACTGCAAGAATGATCCAACCCCAACGGATCAGTGGGCGGTAAAATGCCCAGGTGTTGATTTTTTTGTCCTCCGGTGCAAGCGCATTGATAAGTTCCGTCCGCGGAGGCTGCGGCTGCAGATACTGCTGTTGCGGATATTGCAGGTACTGCGGAGCCTGATACTGCGGGTACTGTTGTTCAGGGTACTGCGGGTACTGCGGAGCCTGATACTGCGGGTACTGTTGTTCAGGGTACTGTGGGTACTGCGGAGCCTGATACTGTGGCTTCTGATACTGCGGCTCAGAGTACGGTGTCTGCGATGGAACCGGCGTGGAATACGGATTGTCCATATTTTTCCCCTTATCTTTCTCAGTTCAGGTGCAGCAGGGCATCGATTAGCTGACAATAGCCCTCAGACGCCTTATGAAGCTGCTCCAGAAGAATGTATTCATCCACGGTATGCGCAAGGTTTTCCCTGGATGGGCCGAAGCCGATCGTCGGGATGCCCGCCTCACCGGCATAGTGACTGCCGTTGGTGCAGAAGGAGTAACAGGTAATCTCCGGCTTCGTGCCAAGCGTTTGCAGTGCCTTGTAGGCTGCCTGCACGAAGGGCGCGGCTTCATCATAGCGCCAAGCCGGGAAAAACCGCTGAGATCGGATGGTTCCGCCGGTATAGCAAGGCTTTTCCTCCTCGCGCAGGTAGGTCTTTGCCTCAAAGGAGGGATCGGCTTCCCGGAGCCGGTCAATGATTTGACGGATCGAGAGCAGGATGCTCTGCGGGTTGTCGCCGACAAGAAGCCTGCGGTCAAAGGTGGCAATGCAGCGCTCCGGCATGACAGACGAGCCCGGATAAGGGCTGGAAATGATATCCGTCAGCTCTAAAATGGCTTTCCCGAGGCCGGGCTGCTCATACGGATCGAGCTTGTCCAACTCGGCAAGGAGCTTCATCATCTGCCGCACGGCATTGATCCCCTTCTCGGGGTTGGCCGAGTGGGCGGACTTGCCTGTTGTTTCCACAACGACCTCTGCCCTGCCGCGCTGACCGATTTTTAAGTTCAGATTGGTCGATTCGCCGATGATGACGTAATCCGGCTGCACGATTTGGCTCACCGAGCGGGAGGCCACGCCCTCAAACAGTTCCTCATGCACAACGCCCGCAACATAGATTTCCCCGGGGAAATTCCGCTTCTTCTGCTGTGCATAGTAGCCCGCCGCGCAGACCATGGCCGCATCGGCGCCCTTCATATCGGAGGTACCTCTGCCATAGAGGCGATCGCCGACGATCTTGCCGCCGAAGGGATCCTGCGTCCATTTTGACGGGTCTGTGATGGGAACAGTATCAATATGGCCGTCAAGAAGCACTCTGTGCCCCGGACGGTTGCCTTTTAATACACCGATCACATTGCCGAGCGCATCTACCCGGATCTCATCGTAGCCCCATTCACGCATTGCATCCATCATGACCTTGGCGGCCTTTTCCTCCCTGCCGGAGGTGCTTTCTGCCTGTACGAGTCTGCTGCAAAGCAAAACGGTTTTCTGATGTAAGTCAGTGATCGTCATTGATTTTCTCCTTAATCAAGTGTGCTGACAGCGAGAGATTTTGTCACAGGCGAAAGTTTGAAAAGCATGGGAATACTTTGTATATTTCCTGCTTTTCGAACTGCACGCATGGAGCAAAAGATCCACAGCTCAGCTCAGCCAAATGTGTGCTCGGTTGGGTAAGTATCTGCGCTGCTCTTTTCAGAGAAGTATGCGTCTAAGATCGCGCGGGCAATATAGCCCAGATTACCACCCTGTGCGCCGTTTTCCACATAGACTGCAATCGCAATTTGCGGATTGTCGGCGGGGGCATAACAGACAAACGAGCAGCTGTCGGAACGGAGGCGTGCAATACTCAGGTCCGTCTGCACGGTGCCGGTCTTTGCACACACGGGGATCTCATAGTCGGCAAAGGCCGTGCTGGCTGTGCCGGAGGTCACCGCCAGACGCATACCGTCATGGATGGCCGCTTTTGCCTCGTCGGTCATCTTCAGCTTACTCAGAATGACCGGCTCGTTTTCCATGATGACCTCGGTATAGTCCGAGGAAATGACGCGGTTGAGGAAGGTCGCCTTATAGCGGGTACCGCCGGTGGCGAGCGCAGCCGTATAAACACAGAGCTGAAGCGGGGTAAACTTGTTCTCGGACTGGCCGATGGATGCCATCAGGACGTCTGCGCCGTACCAGCCCTGCTCGCCCTCGCCGTAGAGACGTTTCTTCGTCTCGGCGTTGGCGCGGTAGCCGGTTTCCTCGGGAAGCTCAACACCGGTGTTCTCACCGAGGCCGAGCTGCTTCGCCGTCTCGTCCACAGCCTCCCAGCCGACGCCCTCCGTGGAAGCCGTCAGTCTGCCGATTTCGTAGAAATAGTAGTTGCAGGAAACAGAAAGTGCCTGCATGACATCAATCGTGCCGTGGGTCTGGCCGCCGGAGCTGGTATAGTAGTAGCAGCGCGGCGTAAAGTTCTGTTCCTTGTAGTAGGTATAGATACCCTGATCCTCGATGGGATAATATCTGCCGATGACCCCGTTGTTGATCGCGGCAAGCGCCGTGACCATCTTGAACGTGGAGCCGGGGTTGTAAATGGCAAGAAGCGAACGGTTGAACAGCGGAGAATAGTCGACCTTGAGCAGCTTGTTATAGTCCGAGGAATAGGTGGACGGGTCAAAGGTCGGATAGCTTGCACACGCAAGAATATCACCGGTGTTGACATCCACGGCAACCACTGCGCCGCCCTCGGCGTCCTTACCTTCCTGCTTGGCGCCGACGCCGTTCTTCCGCAGGTCAAGGATGGTTTTTTCCAGCATCTGCTCAGCGACTGCCTGCAAATTGATATCAATGGTCAACTCCACATTGTTGCCGGCCTTCGGTTCCTCGGAATAGTCCTCGCTGA
>JAKSPM010000123.1 GCA_024404825.1 Clostridia bacterium | reverse complement strand
GTAGCTACGTTTTGATAAAATGAAAAAAGAAGTCTGATTTCAGACTTCTTTTTTTGTGTATTTGTTAACGATTGCTTCGGCGCAGAGCATACCGTCCACGGCCGCCGACATGATACCGCCCGCATAACCCGCACCTTCACCGCAGGGATACAAGCCTTTGATACTGCTTTGCAGCGAGTCATCACGGAGAATGCGGACAGGGGAGGAGCTTCTTGTTTCCGGCGCGGTCAAAACAGCATCCGGGGTGTTGAACCCTTTTAACTGCCCGTCGAGTGCGGGAATCGCCTGCTTTAAGGTCGCAGTCAGCTTTTCGGGTAAAACCTTGTTTAAGTCCTTGAGAACGACTCCGGGACGATATGTCGGCTGAACGGATCCGAAGCATTTACTCTCGCGGCCTTCCAGAAAGTCGCCTACAAGCTGACAGGGCGCCTGATAGGTGCCGCCGCCCGCGATAAACGCGGCGTGCTCGATTTCCTCCTGCCAGTACATCCCGCCGAGCGTCGATTGATCCGGAAAATCCTCGGGATGAAGGGTCACAAGAAGCGCACTGTTTGCATTCTTCCCGTCACGGGCGTTATAACTCATGCCGTTTGTAACGATGCCCGCTTCTTCAGAAGCCGCCGCAACAACGTAGCCGCCCGGACACATACAGAACGTATAGGCCGAGCTGCCGTCCGGCAGATGGACGGATAATTTATAATCTGCTGCCGGGAGGGCTGCTTCTTCAAACGATTCTCCGTACTGCGCTTTGTTGATCGTTTCCTGCAAATGCTCGATGCGAACACCCATGGAAAACGGCTTCGGCTCCATCGGGATTTTTTTGTCAAGAAGCATCCGGAAGGTGTCTCTTGCGCTGTGTCCGATGGCTAAAACCAGGTCAGAGCAGGGGAGCAGCGTTTCTTTTCCGTCTTGTTCGTAGGTGATATTGCAAAGCGTCTCGTTTTCATAGGAAAGCTCTGTCAGCTTTGCGTCGAAGTGCACCTCACCGCCGAGGGCTTTGATCCGCTCACGGATAGACTGCACGACATAGAACAGCACATCCGTTCCCATGTGCGGCTTGGCGTCATAGAGAATATTTTCCGGGGCGCCTGCCCGGACGAATTGCCGGAGCACCCAGCCTGCCCGTTCATTCTTTGTGCCGGTATTGAGCTTTCCGTCAGAGAACGTACCTGCGCCGCCTTCCCCGAACTGCACATTGCATTTCGGGTCAAGCGTTCCTGTCTGCCAGAAGGAATCGACAAGCTGCTTTCGAGTGGGAGCATCATAGCCGCGCTCCAAAATGATCGGGCGAAGGCCTGCCATGCTGAGCACAAGCGCGGCAAACATTCCCGCAGGCCCGAATCCGACCACAACAGGACGGTTTTTGGAGGGTTGCGCACATTTCGGCACCTTGTAGTAATAAGGCTCGTACTTCGTTATTTTCTTATTCTTGTTTTGCTTCAGAAGCTTTCGCTCGTTCCCCTTGAGGGTCACATCGACGGTATAAACAAACTGAATGTTGTCTTTTTTTCTTGCGTCAATGGATCTTCTGGCAATGGTGAGGCTTGCGATTTCCGAGGTAGAAATATGAAGCAGCTGCGCCGCCATATAGGGGAGCTGATTAACATCGTGGTGCAGCGGAAGGGAAATATCTCGAATTCTAATCATTTGGATCCTCTTTCATCAAACCTGCAAGATAGCCGGAAACCCATGCCCAATGAAGATTATAGCCGCCGCAGTCACCGTCAACATCCAAAACCTCACCGCAGGCATACAGCCCGGGACAGAGCTTGCTTTGCAAGGTTTGTGCGGAGAACTCTTCTGTTCGGATGCCGCCGGCCGTCACCTGCGCACAGTCCATTCCCATGGTGCCGGTCACGGTTAATTGCAGATGTTTTGCCGCGTCGGTTATCTGAGAAAGCTCCCGCTCCGATAGAGTTGCGCAGGGCTTTTCCAGGTCGATCTGCGCATTTTTTACAAGCATTTTTCCGAGCCTGTTATGAACGATCCCGGTCAGGATATCGCCTGCGGGCAGGCTCGGAAATTCGTTCAATTTTGCATGAAGTGCGTTCAATATCTCCTGCTCGGAATAGCCGCGCAAAAAGTCGAGAGCAAGCACGGTGTTTCCTGCCTTCACGGAAACGGCTCTGGAGATATCAAACACTGCAGGACCGGAGATGCCGTATTCGGTAAACTGCACCTCGCCCTCGGCAGTGAAATTCTCCGCATCGCCAAGCATCCGGATCGAGGCATCGGCTCGGATTCCTTTTAACGCTTTGACAAAGCTGTTTTCCGTTTTTAGCTGAACGAGGGCAGGAAACAGCTTCGTACAGCTATGTCCTAAGCTGCGCAGAAGCTGATAGCCGGACATACTGCCGCCGAGCTTTGTCCCGGCTAAGCCCCCGCAGGCAATGATGAGCTTTTGCGCGGTATAGGTTTCACCGTCTGTTTTGATTTGAAAACCATCGGCACATTTCTTGACCGAACGCACCTCGCAGCCGAGAATCTGCTTTAGATTCGGCTTGTCCAGGCAGAACCGAAGCACATCAAGTACGCTGTTTGCCGCATCGGAGAGGGGATAGATGCGGCCGCTCGGTTCCGTAACGGTGAAAAGCCCCTGCGAATGAAACCACGTAAGCGGGTCAAAGGTTTGAAAGAGTGTTTCCATATCCGGCAGATGCTCGCCGTGATAATGTGCCGCGGAAAGGTCGCGGTTGGAAAGGTTGCAGCGGCCGTTACCGGTCGATAGGAGCTTCCTGCCGACGCGCGCCTGCCGCTCAAACAGAAGAATCGTATCATTCGGGTGCATTTGTGCACAGGTTATTGCGGCAAGCATACCGGATGCACCGCCGCCGATGATCGCAAAGGTCATAATATCACCTCATTTGTATCATTATATCGGATGTTAATGAAAACGGCAAGTATCCTACTTGCAGAAATTTGACAGACATGATAGGATAAAAGAAAAACGGAGAAGAAAACCATGATAAACGAAACCATCAAGCGGATCAACGAGCTGGCGGCCAAGGCAAAAACCGTCGGACTGACCGAAGAAGAACTCGAAGAACGCGATCGCCTTCGAAAGGAATATATCGCTTCGGTCCGACAGAATCTGACGCAGCAGCTTGAAAACACCTATATCGTCGATGAGCAGGGGAATAAGAGAAAACTTACTAAGCAATAAAAAACGGGTGCCGAAGAAGGGCACCCGTATCTATCACAGCAAGAACTCAAAGCGATGAAGATAAAACCAAACGGCAAACGCTCCGTATTCCACAATGACCATGAGCGGCAGACCTATGGAAAACAGCAGGTGTTTGCTTTTATGCGGTAAAAAGTCCATGGCGATGATTCCGCCAATGGAGCCGCCGAGCAGGTCAATCAGAAGCAGAACGACCTCGGGGATGCGCCAGCCTTTGTGCCTTGCACGTGACTTGTCGATCCACATGACAAAAAACGAGATCAGATTGATCACAACGATATATAAGATTATAAAAAACAGTTTCATACGGGAGCCTCCGGAAACATTTTTAATATTATAACTTTTTGAACGCGCGGTGTCAACCGCGCCCGAAAAACTATGTTTTTCAGTCTAAAGGAAATCATATGAAAACAGATAATAAATCAAAGAAAAGCGAAGTTGAGAAAATCAAATCCCGACAGATTCGCCTCGTAATAATTACATTTACGGTGGTCGTTTTGGTTGCACTTGTGCTGTGGCTTTCCCTTTCCGCGCTCGGTGTATTCGGTGAAAAGAAGAAGGCAGAATCGGCAAAAACTTACAGTGCCGATTCTCTGGAACAATATATTTCTGAAAACTGGAACGAATATGAATTTGTTTCCTTCGATGCGCAAACAGGCTTGCTCATTATCAAAGGTTCTGTGGAATATCCTTATGAAAAGGCCGAAAAATACGGAGCTGCCGTATTTGACGAGGACTATATGAATTCGTATGTGAATCTTGTGCAGCAGGTCGCCATCGGTGTCAGTGTGGACTGCGATGTTGACGGCTGCACGGTGGAGCTTCAGCAGTACTCAACGGACGGAAAAATCGTATATACCGTCGATTCCAACGGACAGATCACCACTTGCTGGGGTGAATCATAAAAAAGGCCGGTCAACTTGACCGGCCTTTTCTGTATCAGATTTTTTTCAGGTAGTTGCCATAGACCATAATTCCGCTTTTCACGGTAA
>JAKSPM010000122.1 GCA_024404825.1 Clostridia bacterium | reverse complement strand
GATTCTGCGCCGCCGGAGGCGGCGCAGAATGACACGGCAGATGTTCTTTTGCTTCATACTGTTTCAAAAATGACAAATAATTTTCACGGATTATTTTGTTTTTTCCTGTGCATACTACATACAGCAAGAACGAACAGGAGGCATAACAATGGATACGCTTGCACTGATACTCAGCATCATCGGCTCCATCAACTGGGGTCTGGTCGGTATTTTCAAATTTGACCTGGTCGCGTGGATCTTCGGTGGACAGACCGGCGTGGTCTCCCGCATCATCTATACGATCGTCGGTCTTGCAGGTCTGTGGTGCATTTCGCTTTTGTTCCGCAGAAACGCACTTCCTGCACAGCAGGATGACTAATAAAAGACGGATGTACCGCATTTGCAGTACATCCGCTTTTTACATCATTTTTTGCAGCAGCTTTGCAAGCGGTTTCAAAAGAAGAAAGCACAGCACAAAGTTGCTCACGCCGTGAATAAGATCATAGGGAATGCCCGCCAGCCACCAGGTCAGGGCAAACCGCCATCCGCTCAAAACGACATAGGGAACGGCACAGAACGCGCCGAAGGTAAAGCCCGAAATCGCGCCGATCACGGCATAGAGAAAATAAGAATTTGTTTTGCGTACCGCGAGGCCGAACAGAACAAGCATCGGCCAGCAAAGAAGATAGCCGATCCACCAAAGGCCGAAGCCGTAGACCAACCCCTCCAGCAGAATATAGACTGCCGAAGCATAAAGCGCCCGCCAGCCGAAAAAAACCACGCACAGCAGCAGGATAACTGCTGTTAGATGAACATTCGGCAGTGCCGCAAGAGCGACCTTGCAGGCAAAAGCGATCGCCGCAAGCAGGGCGAGGGCAATCAGGTCGCGCAGCTTACCATGTGAGGATGTAGAAGTCATAGACGTCTCCGTCCTCTAACAGAGTCTCGGAAGCACCGGTCGGGCACATTTCACCGTTGCGGTCAAAGACCCATGCGGCGCTGTCTTCCATTTTCGCCTCTTCGCCATCCACGGCGTCAATATACAGGCCGTAGGTGTCCTCGTGTGCCTCGATCAGATTTTCCATCTCCAAGGCATCGGAAAGGAGCGCGGCAGAGGTTCGGAGCTCGAACTTTGCGGTATTACCGTCACTGTGCGTCACATTGACGGTGATGCTGACGGATGCACCGTCAACGGCCTTCGGCTGCTGCCTTGGCTTTTGGTGCAGGAAATACCAGCAGCACAGAAGCCCCGCAAGTAAAGCGACTGCAAGGGTAATGATAAGGATGTTGCGTGTTGTTTTTTTCATAGGTTTTTTCTTCCTTTCTATTTTATCCGCACAAAAAAAGGAAGCGGCACCCTTGTGGGGTGTGGCTGTGGCTCGCAGCTCTTTGTGCGGCAGCTCCGAGAGGTATTCTGACTTGGTTTCATCGCAGCTTCGCCTTCCCGGTCGCCCAGTGACATATTGAAGCTGCTCCGCCTTACAGCGACGGCATCGTGGGGGAATTGCACCCCGCTTCCCTGATTCGGAGTTGATTATGAAATTAGGTTGCAGCTCGCTCTATTAGGCAGACTGCATGGCAGGCGATCGCTTCGCCGCGGCCGGTGAAGCCGAGATGCTCCTCGGTGGTCGCCTTGATGTTGACCTGGTCAATGCGAAGGTCGCAAATAAGCGCAAGGTTTGCGCGCATCGTGCCGATATGGGAGGCAAGCTTCGGTGCCTGCGCGATCACAGTCACATCAATGTTTTCGATGCGCCATGCCTCGTTTTTCAGGCGTTTGAGAACCTCCTTGGTCAGCAGGATGCTCGAAATGCCCTCATAGGCCGGGTCGTTATCCGGAAAGAGGTTGCCGATATCCGGCATCCCCGCCGCGCCGAGCAGAGCATCCATAACGGCGTGCAGGGCTACATCTGCGTCACTGTGGCCGTCCAGACCTTTTTCATAAGGGATGGTCGTGCCTGCAAGGATGAGCTTTCTGCCCTCTTTGAATCTGTGTACATCATAGCCGTGTCCGATTCTCATTTTCCGATCCTCCCTCGCAGGATTGCCCTTGCGATCGTCAAATCTCCGGGCGTTGTGACCTTGATATTTTCCTCGCTGCCCTCAACAAGATAGACCTTTTTGCCAAGCGCTTCCACGGCGCTGCATTCATCGGTCAGCGGGATATTCTTCTGCTTTGCGTTTTCCAAGGCGGCAATCAGCAGGTCTTTATCGAAGATCTGCGGGGTCTGCACGGCAAAGAGCGTGCTTCTGTCCGGGGTGGACTCGATCACGCCGTCCTTTGCAACCTTAATGGTATCCTTGACCGGGATCGCAGGGGCGGCGGCGTTGGTGCGCTTTGCCCTTTGCAGTACGCGCAGAATGAGCGGCCTTGTAATAAGCGGACGCGCTCCATCATGGACAGCTGCATAGCGAACATCGTCGGAAAGAAGCCCAAGCCCGATGCGCACAGAATCGGCGCGGCTCTCGCCGCCGGGAGCAACGATCCGCACCTTTTTCAGTTCCGCCTTGACGCAAAGATCAGCCACGCGCTCCATCAGGTCGCGCCGTGTGATGATGACGATCTCTGAAATTTCCTCACAGCAGGCAAATACTTTTGCCGTGCGGACAACCATCGGCTCGCCGTCCAAAGGCTCCATGACTTTGTCGATGCCCTGCATCCTGCTTGCACTGCCCGCGGCAACGATCACCGCGCCGCAGCGGCCTTTTTCGGAAAACAGTCCCATTGTTACAGCTCCATTACGGTTTTTTTGAATTCTTTTCCGCGCACCATAAAGTTCTTGAACTTATCAAACGCGGCACTCGCGGGGCTCAAAAGCACAACATCGCCGTCCTTTGCAAGCTTTGATGCCGTGCGGACGGATTCATAAAAATCTTCGATTTTCAGGATTTCCGGGCAGCCGGGACGGTAGTGGGAAGCATTGACGGTTGCCTCATAAATCTTTTCTCCGGTTGCGCCGGTGCAGATGAGAAGCTTCACATGCCGAACAATCTCGGGGCCGAGGACATCATAGGGAATGTGCTTATCGTAGCCGCCCGCGATCAGAATGACCTTTTCCGGGAAGCTTCTGAGACCCGCGATCGTTCGGCTCGGCGACGAGGCAATGGAATCGTTATAGTAGCGGACGCCGTCTTTGACGCGGACAAGCTCGATGCGATGCTCAACCCCGCCGAAGGTCGCTGCCACGGTACGGATGGTATCATCGGAAACCATACCCTCGGTGGCACAGATGGCCGCCATGTAATTTTCAACATTGTGGATGCCGGGAAGCAGGATCGTGTCGGTTGACATAATCTTCTCTACGACCTCTCCCCTGCGGTAAATCACGCCCTCTTTTAAGTAAACGCCGCGCTCGGGAACTGACATCCGGGAGAACTTCTTGACCGTACCTTGTGCCTTGGGCGCAAAACTGTTTGTGATCTCGTTGTCCGCGTTCACGATCAGAATGCCGTCTTTCCCCTGATGGAGATAGACGTTTTCCTTGGCATGGACATATTCGTCCATATCCTTGTGCATATCCAAATGATTGGGTGCGAGATTGGTCACAACCGCGATTTGGGCGCTAAAAGGCATATTCATGAGCTGGAAGGAACTTAATTCCAAAACGACTTTGTCCGTCTCAAGCATTTCGTCGGCCTTGTCCAAAAGCGGGGTACCGATATTGCCGCCGAGCCAGACCGTATAGCCCTCTTTTTTGAGAAGCTCGGAAATAAGCGTGGTGGTCGTTGTTTTGCCGTCGGAGCCGGTGACGGCAATGATTTTACATGGGCAGACAGCAAAGAACGCCTCCATCTCAGAGGTGATGATGCAGCCCTTTTCCCGCAGGGAAAGAAGCTCCGGCTTTTCCGGGTGCAGACCCGGCGTGCGGAAGGCAACATCGCCCGAGAGGTTGTCGAGATAGTCGTCGCCGAGCTTTAACGTACAGCCCTGACGCTCTAATTCCAATACTTCCTCGTCCAGGTTTTCCCGCGCGGTACGGTCACAGCCGGTGACGCAGATGCCGTGGGAAAGCAGGAGCTTTACCAAAGGGCGGTTGCTGACACCGAGGCCGAGCACCAATACATTTTTTCCGCGCAGATTTTCAAAATATTCGTTGCAGGTCATCATTTCACATCCTTGCCCGAAATTCTCCATTTTATCTATTATATCCCCTCGGATGGAATTTTGCAATCTATTTGAGGCATGGAATGGGAGATCTTTT
>JAKSPM010000121.1 GCA_024404825.1 Clostridia bacterium | reverse complement strand
ACGGATTGCCACGCTCGCTTCGCTCGCTCGCAATGACACGAACGGAAGCCGGCACGATAAACAATCACATTTAATAATGAAATTTCCCTCTTTCCCATCTGCGAAAAATGTGTTATATTTAAGCTGGAGGGATGTGCATGGAAGCGATCGCGCATATTTCCACGGCGTTTGGCTCAAAATTCGGCGTACCGCGTCAGGCGGGATTGGTCGAAGAGCTTCCCGGGAAAATCGTTTTTACAGAAAAATATCGCAACCCGGACGCACTGCGCGGAATCGAGGGCTTCAGCCATCTGTGGCTTCTGTGGTCATTCTCCGAGGTCAGAAGTACCGAATGGTCGCCGACCGTCCGTCCGCCGAGACTTGGGGGCAATACCCGTATGGGCGTGTTTGCGACCCGATCTCCCTATCGCCCGAATCCCATCGGCCTGTCCTGCGTAAAGCTTTCCCGGGTGGAATGGGACAGCCCCGAGGGTGCCGTTTTGCACATTCTCGGTGCCGATCTGATGGACGGCACACCGATTTTTGACATCAAGCCCTATCTGCCGTACTGCGACTGTCACCCGGAGGCCACCGGCGGCTTTACCGATCCCCTGGAAAACCGGACGCTTGCGGTCAAATTCCCGAATGAGCTGCTTGAAAAAGTGCCGCAAAGCCTGCGCGAGGGGCTTATGGGCGTGCTTGCCGCAGATCCGCGTCCGCGCTATCAGAACGACCCGGAGCGCATCTACGGGATGGAATTCGGCGGGCTGAATGTCCGCTTTCGCATCGAAAACGGTACCGTATATGTGACCGATGCAGAGCAACTGCCGCAGGAAGGAGAATCAACCGATGCTTGAAAAAATCAAGAGCCTGTTTGATATCAAGCTGTGGAAATTCCTGCTTGTCGGCGTGCTCAATACGGTGGTCGGCGAAGGACTGAAGGCAGTCTTCCTTGCAACAACGCGCCTCGGGCCGCTCCCGGCAGGCCTGCTTGCAACGGTGATCGCCAGCGTAATGAGCTACTTCCTCAATAAATACTTCACCTTCAAATACAAAGGCAACGGCGCAGGTGCTGCAGCGCGTTTTGCGCTGAACATCCTGGTTTGCTGGGCACTTTCCAACGCAATCGGCCTGCTTTTGATCTATCCGCTCCTGACGCATGGCGCAGGTGGCTGGTTCAACGGCCTGCGGCTGATCGGCAACAAGAAGAACGGCCTTGCTGACTATATTGCAACCTACAGCGCATCCGTGCTGTTTGTCGGCTTTAACTATCTCGGGCAGCGCTTTTTTGCCTTCCGCGAAAAGGCATCCGAGGAAGGAGACACAAATGAAAAAACAGAAGAATAAGCTTCCGAAATGGCGAAGAAAATACAGAAGCTTGCTATTAGACAATAAAACCGGACAGAATCTGTTGCTTTCCTTCCTGGTTCCCTTCGGCATTTTTGCGGTTTTGATGGCGGTGCGCGGACTGATCCCGTTTGACAGCGATTATATGATCCTTGCCCACGACGAATGGCATCAGTACTATCCGTTCTTACTGGAATTCCGCAGGAAGCTGCTCAGCGGCGGTTCCATGGCCTATTCCTGGGCATCGGGCATGGGCACGAACTATACACCGCTCTATGCTTACTATCTGTCAAGCCCGTTATATCTGCTTTCGGTGCTGATCCCGGAGGCCTATATGACAGACTTCCTTGCCGTTCTGACCTACATTAAGATCGGCTTTGCAGGGCTGTTCTTTGCCTGCTTTATTCGCACGACCTTCCGCAAGTGTGATGCGTCCTCCGTCGCATTCGGAACAGCCTATGCGCTGTGTGCCTTTGCCTGCGGTTATTACTGGAACGTCATCTGGCTCGATACCTTTGCCCTGCTTCCGCTGGTTGCGGCCGGCACGGTCAAGCTGCTGCGCGACATGAAATTCGGCCTTTATATCGTGAGCCTGTTTCTTGCGATCTGGTGCAGCTACTATATCAGCTTCTTCGTGTGCATCTTCACGGCGCTGTTTGCGGCAAGCTACATGATCATCTGTTGGAAGGGCTTCAAAAACTTCTTCGGCAGACTCGGTCTCATTACCCTCTGCACAGCAGTCGCCATCGGAATGACGGCGGTGCTTGTGATCCCGACCTATCTTTCCATTGGCAATACCCATTCTGCGGCCAACCGTTTCCCCGAGGGCTTCCGAATCAACATTGCGCCCTATGACCAGCAGAACTGGGCAGGCGTTCTTTATGCCTTCCGCCAGACCCTTTCAGGACTTCTGACCGAAACAACGCCGACCAGTATGACGGGTAACCCGAATGTGTTCTGCGGCATGGCAGGTACATTCCTTTCCCTGATCTATCTGTTTGACGGAAAAATCAAGCTGCGCGAGCGGCTTGCAGCCTTGCTGCTGCTCCTGTTCTTTTGCGCAAGCTTCATCTTCCGTCAGCTGGATTATATCTGGCACGGCTTCCATTTCCCCAATATGCTGCCGTACCGGTTCAGCTTCCTGTTCAGCTTTGTGATGCTGGTCATGGCATGGAGAGCGTTCCAACATCTGGAACGATATAAGCTTTGGCAGATCATCGCCGCAGGTGTTTTGACGCTTGCGATCCTTGCGTCGAGCTTTGCACTCGAAAATGTCGGCAAGCGGGAGCTTGCATTCAGTCTGGCTGCCTGCCTGGCGGTCGGAATGATGTATTTCCTGTGCCGGACGAGGTTCGGCAAGGAATTTGCGGCAACGCTCCTGATCGTGACCGTCCTTGTTGAATCCGGGCTCTGTCTCAATTACGGCGAGCAATCCAATGGGCTTACCTCCAAGACCTCGTATCCCGAAAAACAGACAGAGGTCTCAAGCCTGCTTACACGGATCGAGCAGGAGGAGCTTGGCAAGACGGATCTGTACCGCACGGAGGTCGCCGGCTATCAATCGCTGAACGACTCGGTGCTTAACGGCTACAACGGCGTGTCGATCTTCTCCTCTACGACCAATGTGGCGGTATCCAACTTCACAAAGAATCTGGGCCTTGCTTCCTGGCCGGGCAGCAACCGCTATGCCTATATAGAGAGCACGCCCTTTACCAATCTGATGATTAACCTGAAGTATATCATCAACCGCGACGGTTATGCACTTGACCCCGAGAACAACCCGACAATCGCGTCGGCGGGGAATGTTCAGCTGCAAAAAAACCGCTCCTATTTGCCGATGGGCTTCCTGACAAATCCGGAGTTGGCCTACTATCAGACGGATGAAAACAAGCTGCCGATGGATGCGCAGCAGGAGCTGTTTACGGATGCAACAGGCATCGGAGCATCCTTGTATACGCCGCTGGAAAGCAAACCGGACTATCTGGCACCCGAGGGCTGCACACTGACGAGCTCATACAGGGGCAACGCACAGACTGCATACTATAACTTCTCCACCAGCGGTGCGAAGAGTGACAGCGAGTTTTCCTTTACCTATCATTTTGACGAGCCGGTGCTGTTCTGCTTCTATCTCAGAGCAGTGAGCACAAACGGCCTGACCGTCTACAATGGAGAAAGGCTGATTCAGGATGCTCCGTCCAAGGTCGGCACGCTTTATTGCCTCGGAGAATACCGGGAGGGCGAAAGTGTGGAGATCAAAGTCAAGGCAGAGCCGGGGAAGCAGGGCATCATCGTCCTGCAGGCGGCGGCCTTCAATCAGGAGGTATTTGATGCAGGTGTGGAATACCTTGCACAGAGCACCATGAAGGCGGAAAAGGTGACCGATACCTCCATTACCGGCAGCATTCAGGCCAATCGAAAAGGTCTGTTCTATACATCCATTCCCTATGAGCCCGGCTGGACAGCCTATGTTGACGGAGTTGAGACAAAGATCACCCCGGTCGGTGATGCCTTTGTTGCATTCCCGCTGGACGAGGGATTGCACAAGATCCGCATCGAGTATCAGACACCCGGTCGTGCACTTGGCCTGAAAATCACGATCGCAAGCTTTGCGACCTTTGTACTGATGATCGCATTCGCTGTTTGGCACGATCGGCACAGAAAGAGAGCAAAATGGGTCAAACCGCGGATACAGGTGAACCGGGAATACTTAAAACGACCGGAGCAGCCGGATGGTGATACAACGCCGGAGAAACCCCCTGCACAGAATGAATAAAACAAAAAAGTCATTCCGAGAGGAATGGCTTTTTTGGTGCTGCAAACAGAAATTTATCGTTTTTTGAGGTCGTCGGGCGCGATGCCCCCATCGCGCTGGAAAATGCTTCATCATTGTAAAAAGC
>JAKSPM010000120.1 GCA_024404825.1 Clostridia bacterium | reverse complement strand
TATCTTGATTTTGACGGTTTCGGGGTTTATTGACAGTCTGACGCACGGAGGGAAACAGCGTTTCCTCCGTGCGTTTTGCAATTTTTACTTGTCCGTTTTGCCGAGCTGCCAGAACGCGACTGCACTTGCGGCGGCGACATTCAGCGAATCCACCCCGTGCGACATTGGAATCTTCACGGTGTAGTCGCAGTCGGCGATCGTTGTGTTTGCGAGACCGTCACCCTCGGTGCCGAGGATGATCGCGAGCTTTTCCTCTTCCATGAGCTGCGGGTCGTCCACCGAAACGGTATCGTCGCGCAGGGCCATGGCGGCCGTTTTGAAGCCCCATTCGTGCAGGAGGTCGATGCCGGGATGCGGCCAGTCGGAAACCTCCGTGCCGATGTCCGCCCACGGGATCTGAAAGACCGTCCCCATGCTCACGCGGACGGCGCGGCGATATAAGGGGTCACAGCAGGCGGGCGTCAGGAGGATTGCGTCCATATTGAGCGCGGCTGCCGAACGGAAGATCGCGCCGATGTTCGTCGGATTCATCACGTCTTCCAAAACGGCGATCCGGCGTGCATGTTTGCAGATGCTCTGTGCCGACGGGATCGGGCGTCTGCGCATGGCGCAGAGCACGCCGCGTGTCAGCTGAAAGCCGGTGAGCTGCGTCAGCACGTCGAGGGTCGAGGTGAATACGGGCACACCGTCACAGCGGGAAATAATGTCCTTTGCCTGCCCGTCCACGTGCTTGTGCTCCATCAGAAGCGACACCGGCTCATAGCCTGCGTCAAGCGCGCGGTCAATGACCTTGGGACTTTCAGCGATGAACAGCCCCTTTTCCGGCTCTGCGCGGTTTTTGAGCTGACCCTCGGTCAGCCGTGCATAGACATCCAGCTCCGGCGCGGAAAAATCAGTAATTTCAATGATGTTTGCCATGGTCACGGCTCCTTGCTTATCTAATCGAGCTGGCCCAGGGGTGTCCCGTTGATCCACGCAAGAAGCTGCATCGGCGTGGCGGGGGTGGAGGCCGTAACGAAGGTGGTGCGCCCCGGGATCATCTTTGTAGGGTCGTCGCTTTCTACCCAGATCACGCGCTGCAAAATTCTGCGCTTGCAGTTTTGCAGAGTGTCGCCGGGGGCGATGTCCGTCTGAATGACGATCGAAGCACCGGAATTGTCAGACATCCAGCGGCCAAAATTCGTAGTCGGCTTGTGCCAGATCCAGCGGGTGTGTAAGGAATCGACCTTGCCGGCCTTTTTGAGGTAGCCGTCGGCAATGTCCTGCGTGCAGCGCATGAGCCAAATCACATGGTAGCCTGCCTTTTGAAAAAACTCGCAGACATCGAAAAAGCTTGCCTCCATCAACAGCCCGTCCTGAAGCATGACCACATGATGATTCATGCAGATAAAGGCCTCGACGGTCTTCCCGTCTGCGGTGATGGGGACGTTGCGGAATTCTTCAGGGACAACATTGCGCCAGCGATTCATCCACCGCTCGGGGGTGATCTGCGTCAGACGCTTTTTCTTTCGGAACAAAAACATGAGAGCCTTCCTTTACGTCAGCTTGAGGTCGCCGTCCTTGACCCAGCCGAGCTTGCGCAGCGGCAGGTTTATCAGCGGGCAGATGACGGCGGGCAGGACGATGCAGATCAGGCTGACGCCGACCCAGTCCATCACGGAGGGGGTAACGCCGTTATCGAACCAGCCGGTGATGACACCGATCGGGCCGCACATGCCGCAGGTACCCATGCCGGAGTTGACGGCGGCGCCGTTCATTTCCAGCTTGAACAGGCAGGTCGCGAGCGGGCCTGTGATGGCGGAGGTCAGGATCGGGGCGATCCAAATGCGCGGGTTCTTGATGATGTTCGGCATCTGCAGCATGGAGGTGCCGAGACCCTGCGAAACAAGGCCGCCCCAGCGGTTTTCGCGGAAGCTCATCGCGGCGAAGCCGACCATCTGCGCACAGCAGCCTGCAACAGCCGCACCGCCGGAAAGCCCGGTGAGCGAAAGCGCCGCACAGATCGCAGCCGAGGAGATCGGGAGCGTCAGCGCAATGCCGACGAGGACGGAGACCAGAACGCCCATCCAGAACGGATGCAGCGTGGTCGTTTCACGGACGAGCTCTCCGAACCAGCCCGCGGCAATGCCGATATAGGGCGCGATCAGCATCGAAAGGCCGACACCGACAAAGATCGTCACGGCAGGCGTGACCAGGATATCGACCTTTGTTGTTTTGGAAACGAGTTTGCCGCATTCGCAGGCGATGATCGCCACGATCAGCACGGCAAGCGGGCCGCCTGCACCGCCCTGTGTATTGGCGGACCAGCCGACGGCGGTGAGAGAAAACAGCACCATGGGAGACGCTTTGAGGGCATAGCCGATGGCAACGGCCATGGCAGGACCTGCCATTTCAAACGCAGCCTGTCCGAGATCTGTGAGCCATGTTACGCCGAGCTGCGAGCCGAGGGTTTTGATGATCGTACCGATCAGAAGGGAGCAGAACAGACCCTGCGCCATTGCACCGAGCGCGTCGATGCCGTAGCGTTTGGCAGAAATTTCAATGTTCTGCCTTTTCAGGAAAGTGCCGAATTTTCCCATAATGTACCTCTCTTTTTATCCCTCGGTCTGTTCCGAGCCGGACGACTCCTCGGTTTCCATGGCCGTAGCCCAGATGTAGTTGTCCTTTTTATTATAGTCTTGCTCGATGTAATCGGTCAGCTTGTTCTTCAGAGCGTGCTCTTCGCTGCCTGCCGGGATCACATAGATCGTATCGCAGGAAGCGGCTTCGTCTCCGTTGACCCAGATCCATTTGACCTTGGAGTTCGATGCGGCAACGCCGGACAGGTCGGAAAATTCTTCGCCGACGCAGACAACGATGTCTGCACCCTTGGCAGCCGAGGCAAGCTTATCGGAATAATTCTTACCGCCGCAATAGAAGGCCTTGCCGGAGCCCTTCTCGCCGAGCGTGGGGAAATTTTTCCGCAATGCGGCAATATCCTTTGCGGCAGCGTCTTCTGCCGGGTCAATGTTTTTGGCGTCCTTGCTCTTGGCATAGACGACGTTGATAACCAGCCGTTCGCTCGACATGGCAAGGCAGCCGGTGAAAAGACCGACGATCATTGCCAGAATGAGAACGATCACAAATTTCTTTTTCATAGGGATTCCTCTTTCCGGTAATCAGTGATGTTGCGGGCATACCGCTTAGCATATCATATCAGTTTTTCGGCGCATTGGCAAGCGATTCCTGCGCAAAGACGGAGAAAAATATGTCACTTCTTGTAATTTGCCGGTTTTTTTGTATAATGAAAGCAGAACGAAATGCTCCGTTTTGCGCGGGAACCCCGCGCAATCAGGAAAAAGCGATCACGTCCCGGGAGGCAGTCTATGAAATATCCCTGCTTGGTGCTTGACCATGACGATACCGTTGTCAACAGTACGGCAACGGTGCATTTTCCGTGCTTTTTGGAATTCTTAAAAACCTATCGCCCCGAGGCAAGGTATACCCTGGAGGATTACATCATCAAGAATTTTCATCCGGGCATCGTGGCACTGTTCCGTGACGAGCTCGGCATGGATGACGAGCAGATGGAGCAGGAGCAGATCTTCTGGAATGCCTATGTGCAGAATCATGTGCCGCAGGCCTACGAGGGGATGAAGGAGCTCCTGTGGTCATATAAGCAGCAGGGCGGCCGCATTTGCGTGGTGTCCCATTCGTTTGAGCAGAACATCCTCCGCGATTTTGAGAAAAACGGTCTGCCGGAGCCGGAGCTGGTCTTCGGCTGGAACTGCCCGCCGCATCAGCGCAAGCCCTCGACCTTTCCCCTGGAGACGATCATGCAGACCTACGGCTTGCGGCCGCAGGAGCTTTTGGTCGTGGATGACCTCAAGCCGGGCTATGACATGGCGCAGGCCGCAGGCGTCCCGTTTGCGGCGGCACTTTGGGCGTATGATATCCCGGAAACTCAGGGCTTTTTCCGCAGAAACTGCCCGCTCTGCTTTGAAACCGTCGCCGCGTTGGCAGACTATCTGCAAACCGAGTAAATTTGTGTTTTGCACCACCCCGTATGGCACGGCCTTGACCGTGCCGCTTGCGCGCAGCGCATATCGAATCGAGAGTTATATCGAATGAAATATGTCAAACGCGAAGCGTATATCGACGCGCTCCTTGTGGCGCATCTGGAAAGCTGCGCCGAAATGTATGCACTTGAATATCGCACAAGCGGGCGCACACATAGGTAGCGCCCCTACCGCATATAAATGATTGTTTA
>JAKSPM010000012.1 GCA_024404825.1 Clostridia bacterium | reverse complement strand
TTTATTTATAAATCTTGATTTGCCTCTTTTTTTCTTACATGGTTTGATGTATAATATATTTGGAAGAATTTTGCTGCGAGGCTTCCTCGTTTTTGGAGGTATCCATGGAAAACAAGAAACGCTACCGCTGTACGTTCTGCGGCGGACGATTTGAAGACGAAATCAAAAAAACACATATCTGTCCGTTCTGCGAAACGGAATTCAGCGCTGAGCCCGCGCAGAAGGCCACAGCCGCAAAGCCGGAGACAAAGGCAGTCAGCAAAGACGATGAGCTTGTTAAATTTGAAGCATCCGATGCAAAGAAGCCAACCGGATTATCCTATGAACTCTATACGCTTTTGCACGATCTTGTCTATATTCTTGCGGCCATCACATTCATTTTCGTATTTGCCTTCCGCCTTGTCGGCGTGGACGGCGACTCCATGTTCGGCACGCTCCACAATAAAGACTATCTGATCGTCAAAAACAATCTGTTTTGCCGCGACTACTCCTACGGTGATATTGTGATCGCCGCGACGCCCGCTTTTGAAAACAGCAAACCCATCGTTAAGCGTGTGATCGCAACCGAGGGGCAGACGATTGATGTCCGGTTTGATGAAGACGGCGACGGCAAGGTCATCGGCAAGGTCTATGTTGACGGCGTTCTTCTTGAAGAAGATTATATCCGCGAGCCGATGGATAGAATGGAGGGCTCGTTCCCGGTTACGGTTCCTGAGGGCTGTGTGTTCCTGATGGGCGATAACCGCAACAATTCGCGCGACAGCCGGAGCATCGGCTGTGTCAATACAAAATATCTGCTCGGGAAGGTGCTTGTCATTGCGCTTCCGGGCGACAATTCGGACGGAAGACACCTCGGCGGTGCACGTGAATGGTCGAGAATCGGGACGGTGGACTGATGGCAGAGGAATTGAATGTACAATGGTACCCCGGCCATATGACGAAAACCCGTCGTCAGATGGAGGCCGATTTGAAGCTCGTAGACGCTGTCTGTGAGCTTTTGGATGCGAGAATTCCGTATTCCAGTCGGAATCCCGATATTGCGGAGATCTGCGGCAGCAAGCCCAGAATGGTCATCTTAAACCGAATTGATATCGCCGATCCCGAAATGACAAAAAAATGGACGGACTATTTCAAATCTCAGGGCTTGTTCGTTATCCAGACTGATTGCAAAAGCCGAAAAGGGATCAATACCTTTCAACCGGCGGTGCGAGCCATGCTTGCTGAGAAACTTGCAAAATATGCTGAAAAAGGGCAGTCCGGCAGGGCATTAAAGCTGATGGTTGTCGGCATCCCGAATGTCGGAAAATCCACTTTTATCAATCAGGTGACCGGATCCAAGCGAGCCAAGGCCGAAAACCGTCCGGGTGTCACACGCGGCAAGCAGTGGGTCAATGTATCTCAAAACCTGCTGCTGTTGGATACGCCCGGTATTTTGTGGCCGAAATTCGAAGACAAAGAGGTCGGCATGAAGCTTGCCTACACGGGCGCCGTCAAGGAAGACGTGCTTGATGTGGAAAGCCTTGCCTGTGCCTTGATCCAAATGCTTTGGCAGCGTTATCCGGACGCAGTGAAAGCCCGCTATAAGATCGATATGCCGGAAGATGCTGAGGGCTGGGAGCTTTTAGAGGCCTGCGGCAGAAAACGCGGGTTTCTGATTTCCGGCGGCGAGATCAATACTGAGCGCATGGCAAAGGTTTTGATGGAGGAATACCGTTGCGGCAAGCTCGGCAATTTTACCTTTGAAGACCCTTCTGTCTATGGAGAAAGTCTATGAGTGAAACAGTCAATCTTTGGGAAATCGAACAGGGCTTAAAATCCGACAGCGTGCAGGTTTTCTGCGGCGTGGATGAAGCAGGCAGAGGTCCTTTGGCAGGACCCGTTTGCGCTGCCGCTGTGATTTTGCCGTTCGGTTTAGAGATCGAAGGACTGAACGACTCCAAAAAGCTCACCGATAAAAAACGCAGAAGCCTTTTTGAAATCATCAAAAAAGAGGCCGTTGCTTACGGAATTGCCCTCGTGGATGAAAAACGTATCGACGAGATCAATATTTTACAGGCAACCTTTGAGGCAATGCGCGAGGCTGTTTCACAGCTTTCCGTGACACCGGAGCTTGTCCTTGTTGACGGCAACCGCGACCCGAAGCTCTCTGTGCCCACCATGACGGTTATCAAGGGCGATGCACGCTCTGCAAATATTGCGGCCGCCTCCATCCTCGCAAAGGTAACGAGAGATACGCTCATGGAGGAAATGGCGCAGAAATATCCGCAGTACGGCTTTGAAATTCACAAGGGCTACGGTACCAAGAAGCACTATGACGCCCTGCGGGAGAACGGCCCCTGTGAAATTCACAGAATGACCTTTTTGAGGAGCTTTTATGGAACAAAATAATCTGACCGGCCAGTGGGGCGAGACCGTTGCGGCGCAGTATCTGCGCAAGCGTAAATGGGAGATTCTGGCCTGCAACTACCGCTGCCGCTTCGGGGAGATCGACCTGATCTGCAAGAACAAGGAATTCATCGTTTTTGTGGAGGTCAAGACCCGAAAGAGTGCAGAATTTGCACAGGCGATGGAATATGTTGACGCGCGCAAGCAGCAACGGATCATCGCCACTGCGCAGATGTATCTTGCACAGAACGAGACAGAGCTTCAGCCGCGCTTTGATGTGATCGAGGTTTACGGCTCGGAGAGCCGTCCCGAGGAAAAGCCCAAGCTCATGCACATGGAAAATGCCTTTTCTGCCGATCAGGGAGCGATACGATGATCCCGATTTTCGATGCACACGCTGATACGCCGTTTGAGCTGTTTCGTAAAAATGAAACGCTTGCGCGCAACTCCGGGCATATCAGTCTGGAGAGGGCTGATGCGCTGCCGAATTATGCACAGTTTTTTGCGTATTGTACCTATTCCGGAGGATGGAAATTAGACCGGTTTTACACCTCTGAGGAGCTGTATACCCTGCCGAAAAAGGGCATGGACAGTGAACTTTTGCGCCATTGCGATGCAATTTCACTCTGCCGGAACGCAGAAGATCTGAAAAACGCATGGTCGGAGCATAAAATTGCCGCGTTTTTTTCCTTAGAGGGCGCGGAAGGCATCGGCTGTGACGAGACACGTCTGGATGCACTTTATGCAGACGGTGTGCGCATGGTCAGCCTGACCTGGAACGCGGACAATGCACTTTCCGGCTTCCACGGGTCGAGTCTTGGTTTGAGCGAACAGGGAAGAAGCTTTGTAAAAAAAGCGCAGGCGCTCGGGATGATTTTAGATGTCAGCCACAGCTCCGATCAAACGGTGCTCGATTTGGCCGAGATCGCCGTGCATCCCATCATCGCCAGCCATTCAAACAGCCGCGCGGTACAGGCTTGCTCCCGCAATCTTTCCGATGAACTGTTCCGCGCCATCAGTCAAACAGGCGGCCTTGCCGGGATCAATCTGTATTCGGAATTCCTTACAGCGAATACTCCCGGGTTTGAGAGCATCTATGCCCACATCGATCATTTTCTTTCCCTGTGCGGCGATGACCATGTTGCCCTCGGCGGGGATCTGGACGGCTGTGACAAGCTGCCTTTGGGTTTTTATGGTGTGGACAGCTATTGCGCCCTGTGTGATTACCTGTTGACGAAATATTCCGAGACGACCGTTGAAAAAATCTTCTATCGCAATCTTTTGCGTGTTTTGGAGGCCTGCTGCAAATGAATTTTGAACTCAAAACACTTTCAAACGGCATCCTTGTTGCCGAACTGTTCCACGGAAAGACGGGAACTGCCGAGGACTACACCGGCAGTGATATTCCCGGCGGCTATCTGCGCGTGATTGATGCGGTCTATGAAAGCCTTGTGCGTGCAGGCGTGATTGCATCCGGTGAAGCAGCCGATTTCGCCGCACCGACCTCTCTGTGGATCTCTGCCTGCCTGCAGGCGAAAATTGCGGGAACGCCCATCGGCCGGGTGATCTGCCCGTTTTCCACCTTGCCGTGGAATGATGAGGCGCTGTATCTTTTCGGCGTCACGGCAGACGAAGCGTCCGAATGGAATCAGGCACTTTTACAGGCGAAAAGCGATCCCCTTGCACCCCGCGCTGCTGCCGCAGCACTTGCGGCAAAGCATTTCCGCGAGGAAACCGAAAGCACGCGGCCTTTGGTCGTGCTGGCGACACAATCACCGGAAAAAAGTTGAAATACCAAACGCAATGAGGTAAACTATGGCACTGTACGCGATCGGCGACCTTCACCTTTCGCTCGGCACCAATAAGCCGATGGATATTTTCGGCGGGGCATGGAGCGGCTACATGGAAAAAATGAATACCGGACTTTCCGTGCTGACTGCCGATGACACACTGATCCTGCTCGGTGACCACACCTGGGCACTTGATCTTGCGCATGCAAAAGAGGACTTTGCCTATATCAATGCGATTCCCGGCAGAAAGATCCTTTTGAAGGGGAATCATGATTATTGGTGGTCAACGGCGTCGAAGTTTTATGCTTTCTGCAAAGAGAACGACTTTCATGACCTGTATATCCTGAATAATAACTGCTATTTTTACAACGATATTGCCATCTGCGGCACTCGCGGATGGTTTTTCGAAGAAGAAAAGCACACGGAGCATGATGCAAAGATATTAAACCGCGAGCTGATCCGGCTGGAAACCTCTTTGAAGGCGGCAGGGGACAGGCAGAAGCTCTGCTTTCTGCATTATCCACCGCGCTACCACGGCTATGCGTGCCCGGAGATCATCTCTCTGCTTCAAAAATATCAGGTTTCCGATTGCTTTTACGGCCATCTCCATGCAGACAGTCACCGTCTTGCCGTGCAGGGCGAGTGTGACGGCTTCCGTTACCATATGGTCTCTGCGGATTATCTGCATTTTCAGCCGTATAAGGTCGCCGATTGACTAATATTCTATTTTATTAAGAAAATAGTGGACATTTGGTGCGTTTTCTGCTAAAATAGTACGGCTGTTATTGATTGACCGGCATTTTGCCGGAAAACAGAATTTACTTTATGAACATGGCGCAACGCCATCACATAGGAGGAACAAAAATGAATGTAAAGAGCGTTGAAAAAGAAAAGAACAGTGCGAAAATCGTTGTTGAAGTTGATAAAGAGCTGTTTGAGACCGGTCTGAACAAGGCATATCTCAAGCTTCGCGGCAAGATCATGCTTCCCGGCTTCCGCAAGGGTAAGGCACCCCGCAAGATGATCGAGAGCATGTACGGCAAGGAAGTCTTCTATGAAGACGCCATCAACGAGATTTTCCCTGAAGTTTATAAAGAAGCAGTCCTCGGCCAGGATATTAAGGCAGTCGGTATGCCTTCCGTTTCCGACATGGACGTTTCCGAAGACGGCATCCTCACACTGACCATCGCTACCGATCTGTATCCCGAGGTCACGCTTGGCCAGTACAAGGGCTTAGAGATTGAAAAGGCGGAAGCAACTGTTTCCGAAGAAGAGATTGACGCTGAGATCGACCGCATGGCACAGAACGTTGCCCGCATCGAAACCGTTGACGGCGAAGCCAAGGACGGTGACATTGCAGTCATCGACTTTGAGGGCTTCAAGGATGGCGTTGCCTTTGCCGGCGGCAAGGGTGAAAACCACGAGCTCAAGCTCGGCTCCGGCCAGTTCATCCCCGGCTTCGAGGATCAGGTCATCGGCATGAAGGCCGGCGAAGAAAAAGAAATCAACGTGACCTTCCCCGAAGACTATAACGAAGAATCCCTCGCAGGTCAGCCTGTTATTTTCAAGGTCAAGTGCAACGAAGTCAAGCAGACCATCGTTCCTGAGAAGGACGACGAATTTGTTAAGGACGTTTCTGAATTTGATACCATGAGTGAGCTTCGTGCCGACCTCAAGAAGAAGGCACTCGAAGAAAAGACCGCAGGCATCCAGCGTGCATTTGAAAATGCAGCCATCGAGAAGGCCGCTGCAAATATGACCGCTGACATCCCCGAATCCATGATCGAGGAAGCAGTTGACAAGGAAATGCAGCAGTTTGAATACGACCTTCGCAGACAGGGCGCTTCCGTAGAGCAGTATGCAAAGATGCTCGGTGCCGACATCAATACCTTCCGCGGCTATGTCCGTCCCGGCGCAATCAATCAGCTCAAGTCTCAGATCCTTCTGAATGCCGTTGTTGACGCAGAGAAGATCGAGGTTTCCGATGATGAGATCGAGGAAGAATTCAAGTCCATTGCCGATTCCTACAAGATGGAGCTTGACAAGGTCAAGGAAATGGTTACGAGTGATGACCTCAAGGGTGACATTTCCGTCCGCAAGGCAGCTAAGCTGATCGCAGAATCCGCTGTTGCCATTGCACCCAAGGAAGAAGAAAAGAAGGAAGACGCAGAATAAGCTTTTTTCCAAACGGTTACAATGTTTCAATTCCGAAAGGAGACAATGCTATGAGTTTAGTCCCGTATGTTGTAGAACAGACGAGCCGCGGCGAACGTTCGTATGATATTTTTTCCCGCCTGCTCAATGACCGTATTATTTTCCTGTCCGAGGAGGTCAATGATGTAACGGCATCTCTGGTCGTTGCACAGATGCTCTATCTCGAAGCACAGGATCCCGACAAAGACATTCAGTTTTATATCAACTCTCCCGGCGGCAGCGTGACCTCCGGCATGGCCATTTATGATACGATGCAATATATCAAGTGCGATGTTTCCACCATCTGTATCGGCATGGCGGCTTCCATGGGTGCGTTCCTGCTTTCCAGCGGCGCAAAGGGCAAGCGTATCGCGCTTCCGAATGCCGAGATCATGATCCATCAACCCTCCGGCGGCGCACAGGGACAGGCGACCGACATCGAAATTCAGGCAAAACGTGTGCTTGAAATGAAGAAGCGTCTGACCCAGATCCTTGCCGAGAACACCGGCAAGGATTTCGAGACCGTCAAGGCTGACTGCGAACGCGATAACTTCATGACCGCGGAGGAAGCCAAGGCATACGGCCTGATCGACAAGGTGATCTATTCACGCTAAGAACAACAAGCCGAAAAGTACCCCCCAAAGCCGCACACAGACGGCTTGGGTTCAACTGCCTCGGCTTAAGGAGGAATTCCTACGCCTAACGATAAAACCATGCGCTGCTCCTTCTGCGGAAAAACGGAATCACAGGTCAAAAAGCTGATGACGGGCCCCGAGGCCAACATCTGCAACGAGTGCGTTGAGCTGTGCAATACGCTTCTGCGCGAGGATCTGATAGAGCAGCAGAAATCCGAGTTTACCACCTCTGACCGGCTTCCCACGCCCAAGGAGATCAAGGAATACATGGACGGCTATATCATCGGTCAGGAGGATGCGAAAATCGCCCTTTCCGTTGCCGTTTATAACCACTATAAGCGCGTGTTCTTCGGCGAAGAATCCGATGTAGAGCTACAGAAGAGTAATATCCTTCTGATCGGCCCGACCGGCTGCGGCAAAACGCTCTTTGCGCAGACGCTTGCGAAGATCCTTCATGTTCCGTTTGCCATTGCCGATGCGACCACGCTGACCGAGGCCGGCTATGTCGGCGAAGACGTTGAAAACATTCTTCTGCGTCTTTTGCAGGCAGCAGACTTTGATGTAGAGCTCGCAGAGCACGGTATTATTTATATTGACGAGATGGACAAGATCGCCCGTAAGAGCGAGAATACCTCCATTACGCGCGACGTTTCCGGCGAGGGCGTTCAGCAGGCGCTTTTAAAGATCGTTGAGGGAACGGTCGCCAATGTTCCTCCGCAGGGCGGCAGAAAGCACCCGCAGCAGGAATTCATTCAGATCGACACGAGCAATATCCTCTTCATTTGCGGCGGTGCGTTTGATGGCCTTGACAAGATCATTGAAAAGCGCGTTGACCGCAGTGCGGTCGGCTTCGGTTCTGAGCTGCTGAGCAAAAAGGAAAAGGACGTCGGTAAGCTGTTCCGTCAGGTACAGCCGAATGACCTTTTGAAGTTCGGCATCATTCCCGAGCTCGTCGGCAGACTTCCCGTCATCACGAGTCTGGAAAGCCTGATGAAGGAAGACCTTGTCCGGATTCTGACCGAACCGAAGAATGCGCTCTGCCGTCAGTACAAAAAGCTTCTTGAATATGACCATGTGGAGCTTTCCTTTGAGGAAAAGGCTTTGGAAGCCATTGCCCAGCAGGCGATCGAACGTCAGATCGGCGCAAGAGGCCTGCGAGCCGTCCTGGAAAGCGTCATGACGGACGTCATGTATGAGATTCCCTCGGATAAGTCCATAACCAAGGTTTTGATTACCGAAGCCAGTGTTTCCGGTAAGGAAAAACCGCTTGTGCAGCGTACGCAGATGAAAGAAAAACCTGCAAAGGCTGCCGCTGAATAATCCAAATAAAGCTGCTGCATTTGCTGAATATTTGCAGCAGCTTTTTCAAATCCTACAACGAAAGGAGACGAACGTATGAAGGAAATATTTTTATCTGAACAGCTTCCGGTGCTTGCACTTCGCGGTCTTGTCGTGTTTCCCGGGATGACGACACACTTTGATGTCGGCAGGGAAAAGTCAATCAAAGCCCTGGAGCAGGCCATGAGCGCAAATCAGCGAATCTTCCTCGTCACGCAGAAGGAGCTGCTGATGGACGATCCCGGCCTTGATGACCTCTATTCGTTCGGTACGGTCTGCCAGGTGAAGCAGGTGCTCAAAATGCCCGGCGATGTCGTTCGGATTTTAGTCTTCGGTGAATATCGTGCGCTGCTTGTTGGACTGAATGGTTCAAAGCCATATCTGACGGGAATGGTGGAAGCCGTCCGCGAAGCGACCTACCGTAAGTCTGCCCATTTGGAGGCACTGATCCGTCAGAGTTATCAGCTGTTTGAGGAATTTCTTGACCTGTCACAGCAGAAGCCGCAGGAATCGTGCTTAAAGCTTTTTACCTCGACAGACCCCGGTTTCATTGCCGATGTCATCGGGCAGATGGGTACGTTCAACTATGATCGGAAGATGGAGATCTTTTCCCAATTTTCTCCGGCAAAGCGGTTGGAGCTTGCCAATCGCATCCTTGCTGACGAGCTGAATGTTCTGCGTTTGGAAAATGATCTTTCCGATAAGGTCCAGCATCGGATGGACAAGGATCAGCGCGACTACTATCTGCGCGAGCAGCTTAAGGTCATCCATTCCGAACTCGGCGAGGGCGACGATGAAAATGACGCCGATGCCTATCGCGAGAAGATCCGTAAGCTTCAATGCTCTGCAGAGGTTACGGAAAAGCTGAACAAGGAGGTTTCCCGCCTGACAAAGCAGGCGTTCGGCTCCGCTGAGGCATCTGTGATCCGCAATTACCTCGATATTGCGCTGGAGCTGCCGTGGGGCATCTACACCAAACAGACCGTAGATGTTGCCAAGGCAAGAAAAATCCTCAATCAGGATCATTTCGGACTCGATAAGGTCAAAGAGCGTATTTTGGAGATCCTTGCCGTCAAGCAGATGGCACCGACTATGCCCGGGCAGATTATCTGTCTGGTTGGCCCTCCGGGCGTCGGCAAGACCTCAATCGCCATGAGTGTGGCAAGAGCACTTAACCGTAAACTTGCCAGAATTTCGCTCGGCGGTATTCATGACGAGGCCGAGATCCGCGGCCACCGCAAGACCTATATCGGCGCGATGCCCGGCAGAATTTTAACTGCGATCACCAACGCAAAATCCTGCAATCCCTTGCTTCTGCTCGATGAGATTGACAAGGTCGGCAACGACTACAAGGGCGACCCTGCATCTGCACTTCTGGAAGTGCTGGATTCTGAGCAGAACGCGACCTTCCGGGATAATTTCCTGGAGCTTCCGTTTGACCTCAGTGACTGTATGTTCATCACGACGGCCAATACCACGGATACCATTCCCAAGCCGCTGCTTGACCGCATGGAGGTCATTGAGCTCTCGTCCTATACCGACGAGGAAAAGCTTCAGATCGCCAAATCACATCTGCTCCCGAAGCAGATGAATAAGCACGGCCTGAAAAAATCACAGCTTCGGCTGACCGATGAAGCCATCCGCGAGATCATCTCCTGCTATACAAGAGAGTCCGGCGTTCGTAATTTAGAGCGCGAGATCGCTTCTGTGTGCAGAAAAGCGGATATGAAGCTGGTCAGCGATCGATCGCTTTCCAAAATCACCGTCAGAGCGGACGATCTTCATGAATTCCTCGGCCCGAAAAAGATCACGCCCGATAAGCTTCCTTCGTCCGACCCCGTCGGTCTTGTGACAGGTCTTGCATGGACGCAGGTCGGCGGCGAGACCTTGGAGGTCGAGTGCAATGTGATGGACGGCACAGGTAAATTAGAGCTGACCGGTAATCTCGGTGAAGTGATGAAGGAATCCGCACAGGCGGCGTTCAGCTATATCCGCGCTCACTGGCAGGAGCTTCACGTGCCTGCAGATTTCTATAAAATAAAGGATATCCATGTCCATTTCCCGGAAGGAGCAGTCCCGAAGGACGGCCCCTCGGCCGGTATCACAGTCTGCACGGCAATGGTTTCCGCGCTCTCCGGTGCACCGGTACGCAGAGATGTAGCCATGACAGGCGAGATTTCCATCCGCGGCAGAGTTCTTCCGATCGGCGGCCTGAAGGAAAAGACTATGGCGGCACTTCGCCATGGCGTCTCGACGGTCATCATACCGCAGGACAACGAAAAAGACCTCGATGAGATCGACCAAACCGTGCGTCAGGCGCTCAACTTTGTCACCGTTGACCATGTGAGCAAGGTTTTGAGCTTTGTGCTCGACTTCTCCGCCTGCGAGGCACAGAGTCGACAGTTCGCCGCACCGAAGCTGGAAATACCTGTTGCACCGAAGCCAAAGCCCGTAAATAAGGGCTTGCACCAGTGAGGTGAAAACATGAACTTTCAAAAAGTCGAATTTATCACCTCTGCGGCATCCAGTAAGGATTTTAAGCGGGATAACATTGTGCAGATCGCCTTTGCGGGCAAGTCTAATGTCGGCAAATCCTCGGTCATCAACCGGATTTTGCAGCGAAAAAACTTTGCCCGCGTCGGCGAGCAGCCGGGGAAGACCGTGCATATCAACTATTTCCTGATTGACAGCAAGCTCTATTTGGTTGACCTGCCCGGCTATGGCTATGCCAAGGTTCCGAAGTCTGAAAAAGAGCGTTGGGCGAAGCTGATGGAGAGCTATTTTGCAGAGCCTGAGCTGATGAGCCTCGGTGTGTTCATCGTTGACAGCCGTCATAAACCCACGGAAAATGACATTATCATGGCAAATTGGTTTCAGCAGACGGGCAGACCCTTCGTCGTTGTCGCAAATAAAATTGACAAGCTGAAAAAACCCGAGCTGGAGCCGAATCTTTTATTGATCCGTCAGACGCTGTCACTCTCCGATGATACAAAAATCATTCCGTTTTCCGCCGAAAAGGGAGACGGGAGGGATCTTCTTGTTCGTGCCCTCCTGGATGCCTGCGGAGAATAAGTAATATTTCTCACAAGGCGTTGACAATATTTCTGCCACGCGATATAATATCATAGTAAGAATTTTTAACATATGCCATGTGAGGTGCCTTATGAAGAATTATAGTAAATGGATTCTTTCCGATGATGAACGTTCTGCTTTGATCGAAGCCCTGACAAACGAGCTGACGACCCTTCGTGCCAAGGCAGGCATTTCGCAGGAGGAAATCTCTGCAATGCTTGATGTCTCGCGCCAGACCTACGGCTCTATTGAACGCCGTGACAGCAAAATGTCCTGGAGCAACTATCTTTCTCTGATTTTGTTCTATGACTACAATGCCAAGACGCATGAGATCATCCGTAACTCTCCGGCATTCCCGCACGAATTCATCAAGCGGATCAATAACGGCAGTGAACTCAATGTTTTCGATTTTAAGGAGCTTCTCGGCGATTCAGCAGATATCATCGTCAGCCGCTTGGACGCCGAGGCACTTCGAACAATTAAAACCTTGATCCTCGTTGAGTATGCACGCTGTGCAAAGATTCCGGGAGATGCGGTTGTGCGCTCCTTTGACGGCGTTGATTTCACACCGTCGATTATCACTTCTGAGGACGTAGAGGCTTCCAAGGCACTGCGTCGTATCAGAGAAAAGCGGAATGGTAATGACTGAAACTGCATTAAAAGAAGCTAAAAAATTTCTGAAAAAGAATCATCTGACATCTGCAACTGCAAAAGACCTGCGAAGGATCCTTCAATCAGAGGGCTATACGATCATCGAATATGATCCGGCATATAATGACCCCGATGTGACGACCCTGATCCGTACCTATCATCTGCAGAGCTACATTGCTCATTCCAAAGGATTTACCTATGCAGATGCCAATACGCGGCTCGTGTTTTTGCATGGAGGATTGTCGGATGAGGAAGCACAGATCGTGCTTGCCCATGAACAGGGTCACATTTCCTGCGACCATCTGAAAAGCGCGCAGGTACTCGGTAAGGATGTGCTCTGTGAGCGTGAGGCAAATGATTTTGCCGGCTACATAACCAGTCCGCCGTTTTCCTATCGGCTGTCCGGATTCCTTCGCAGGAATCGCACGAAGCTTGTTATTTTCGGTGCGGCATTGGTCGTTGTTGTAATTGCACTATCAATCATCCTTTCCGCGATCAATGAAAGCAAATACTACAAGAATTATTACATTGCCCCCACCGGCAATAAATATCATACGAAGGATTGCGGACTGATTGCCAACTCCGATACAAGAAGGCTGACGACGGCGGAGTACGAAGCAGGCGCCTATGAGCCCTGTGCCCGCTGTATTTCCGATGAATGAAAAGAGGCGTGCGAAAAGCACGCTTTTTTTCGGAACAAAGGACAAACGCTCGGCGTCCGTAAACGTAACGGCGCATGACATGATTGACATTATCTTTCGAAAAAGTTATTATAATTGAGAAAAAAAGGAGGTGAACCGATGCGTCCGATATTCCTTGCGAAAGCTTCTGAGCTGTTTCAATTCCCGCAATCACGTGCGGATTTTGGCGTGATTATCACGGAAATCACGCGATATCTTTTTCCCATTCTTGCGATTTTGATTCTTGTACGTTGCATCCGTTCACTTCTCTCATTCCGAAAGGAGCCGGAGATTTGGGGCTGGCTCAATGTCAACGATGAGACCTTGCTTCCCGTGACCCACTGGGAAAACCTCATCGGCACACATAAGCGCTGCGATATCGTGATCGATGATCCCGATATCCGGAAGAATCATGCCGTCCTGACCCGTTATGATGATGGAAGCTGGACAATCTCCGATATTGCCGGCAAGGGCGGTGTCTACGTAAACGGAAAGAGAACAAGCATTTCTGCCGTTGATTATGAAGACGAAATCTCCCTGAACGGTATCTCGATCCGCCTTGAACCCGTAACGCAGGAGGATCGCCGCTATGGTATGCTGGAACGCACGAAGGCAGGGAAGCTGGTCTATCCTGCACCGACGCTCATTTTCCTGACGATCTTCCAGATCCTTGCCGGGCTTCAACTCATTTTCCAAATAGAAAAGGACTATATGTCTCTTGTTGCGCTCAGCTTCGGCTTTCTGATCGTTGCGCAATGGGCGCTGTTTACCGGACTGAAGGCAATGCGCAGGAGCGGCTTTGAAATCGAAACGATTGCGTTTTTTCTTTCCACGCTCGGTCTTTCCGTCATCGGCTCGGGGGATCCCGGGGAGCTGATGAAAGCAATCATTTCCATTCTCCTCGGTATCATAATTTATTTGCTTGTCGGCTGGTCTTTGCGTGACCTGGAGCGGGCAAAGAAGATCCGTTATGTCGCGGCCATTTTCGGTGTCGTCATGCTTTTATCGACGCTTGTGCTCGGCACCGAGGTCAAAGGCGCAAAGAACTGGATCTATATCGGCGGCATCAGTCTGCAGCCGTCTGAGATCACAAAGCTCTGCTTTATCTTTGTCGGTGCTGCGACTATGGACAGAATGGTGACGAAACGCAATCTGATCCTCTTTATTGCGTATTCCGCGGTGATCTGTGGCTGTCTGGCGCTTATGAGTGACTTCGGCACGGCGCTGATTTTCTTCGTTTCTTTCCTGGTAATCGCATTTTTACGCTCCGGCAGCTTTGCAACACTTGCCCTGAGCTTGACAGCCACCGGCTTTGCAGGCTCGGTCGCCCTGTCGCTGAAGCCCTACATCAAAAACCGCTTTAAGGTTTGGGGCCATGTATGGGAAAATATCGGCAACAACGGCCATCAGCAGGTGAGTGCCATGATGTGCATCGCTTCCGGCGGCTTGTTCGGCCTCGGCGTCGGCTGCGGTGAAATGAAACATGTTTTCGCAGGCGACTGTGACCTTGTCTTTGCATTTGTCAGCGAGGAATGGGGGCTGATTATCGGTCTGCTTTCCGTGGTCAGCATTGCAATCATCTGTTTGTTTGTCGTTCGTTCCTCGGGCGTTGCCAGAAGCAGCTTTTATACCATCGGCGCCTGTGCTGCGGCTACCATCTTGTTAATGCAGACGGTTTTGAATGTCTTCGGCACGGTCGATTTCCTGCCGCTGACCGGTGTGACATTCCCGTTCGTTTCAAACGGCGGCTCCAGTATGCTTTCCAGTTGGGGCCTGCTGGCCTTCATCAAAGCGGCAGACACAAGGCAAAACGCGAGCTTTGCCGTCCGTCTGTCCATGGAAGGGGAGGCGAGTGAATGAACAGGATATCCAGAAGAACCTATTTTGTTTTCGTGCTTGCTCTGATCCTTTTGGTTGGCGTGGGCGCATTTACAGTGAAGTATTTCCTGCATTGCGGTCAGTGGGCGACTTATCCCAGAAATGAGCTCCTGTTTGCAAAGGAAATCACTACGGATTTTCAGATGTTCGACCGGGACGGCGTTCTGCTCTATCGCAGCGCGGAGAAGCAATATGCAGAGGATGCCTATTTGCGTAAAGCGGTGCTCCATCTGACCGGCGATAAACCGAGAAATATCCCGTCTGTTGCGTTAGACTATTACAGAGATAATATGGTCGGCTACAATCCGATCACGGGTCTTCATTATTCCGATTCCGGAACAGGTGTCGAATATCTGACCGTGAGCGCTGATGCACAGACGACAGCACTGTCGAAGCTCGACGGAAGACGCGGCTGTGTCGGCGTATATAATTACAAAACCGGCGAGATCCTCTGTGCTGTCAGCTCCTCGACCTTTGACCCCTGCGATCCGCCGAGCAATGAGACCATCGAGACCAGCGATTATTACAACGGTGTCTATACGAATCGCTTTTTCAGCCGCAGCTACACGCCCGGCTCCATCTTTAAGCTTGTTACCGCAACCGCAGTCATAGAGAATATTTCCGGCTATGGAAACAAAACATGGCATTGCAGCGGCTCTCTGGACATTTCCGGAGGTACGGTAACCTGCTCATCTGCACACGGAGATCTGACCCTGGAGCAGGCGCTTGCGAAGTCCTGCAACTGCGCCTTTGCGCAGATGGCACTGGATCTCGGCGCGGATGTTCTGGAAGACTATGCGAAGCAGGCCGGAATCGTCGACTCCATTTTTGTGGACGGTTACGAAACGAAAAAAGGCAACTTTGACCTTTCAGGTGCCTCGTCCTGGGACGTTGCATGGGCTGGGATCGGACAGGGAAGCGGCAAGCATAATGACATGATCAATCCCTGTCAGTATATGACCTTTATGGGTGCCATCGCCAACGGCGGGAGAGCCGCCAAGCCGTATCTTGTGTCTCAGGTTGAAAATGACGGCTCGGTCACCTACACTGCCTCGACGAAGAATCTTTCGAAGGCAATTGAAGAAACTACCGCGAAAAAGCTCAAAAAAATGATGCGTAATAATACGCTGACAATGTACGGCGCAATCACCGTGCCGGATGTCTGCGCGAAATCCGGCACTGCTGAGGTCAGTATGGACGGCAGTGTTGCCAATACCGCGACCTTTACCGGCTTTATTGACAATGACACCTATCCGCTCGCGTTTATCGTGATCGTAGAAGAAGGCGGAAGCGGCAGTCAGGCAGCAGCACCGATCGCCAATGATGTTTTGTGGGCGTGCATGAATGCAATGGACAACGAATAAAAAAAGAATCGGAGGTTCATCAATATGTGGAAGGATTCTTTGAGAGCAGGTTTACGCAATTTGTATGTGAATGCGGTGCTTGCGGCAGCCATCATCGGCTATTACTTTATCCGCAGTCTGCTTGTGTATACACAGCCGACTGAAACGATCAGTCATATTCTTTCCGTCGTGCTGGTCGTGATCCTGATCGGTTGGGTTCTGTTTTTCAGCCATTGCGTCGGTGAAATCTTTCTGGAAATCAAGCGGAAGAATTATTCCTACCTTTGGTCTCTGGCTCCGTTCTTTTTGCCGCCTATCGTGTTTTTGCTCCGCAATCCCATTTTGTCCTTATTCCCGAATCTTGTGTAATAAAAAACAGACGGCTGAGCCGTCTGTTTTTTTGATATTAAAGGTTTTGCTCCTTCTTCCATTCGAGGTATTCGTCGTAATTACAGAGCTTATCGACGATCTTTCCGTTCGGGAGGAACTCAATGATGCGGTCAGCTGTGGTGGAAAGCAGCTCATGGTCGTGTGAGGCAATGAATACATTTCCCGGGAAAGCGGTCACGCCCTTGTTGACGGCCTGAATAGATTCCATGTCCAAATGGTTGGTCGGCTGATCGAGCAGGATGCAGTTTGCATTTGAGAGCATCATCCGCGAGAGCATCATGCGTACCTTTTCACCGCCGGAGAGGACGGAGACGGGCTTGAACACCTCATCGCCGGAGAAGAGCATCCTGCCGAGGAAACCGCGCAGATATACATCGTCTTTCTTTTCGGAGTAAGGACGCATCCAGTCAACGAGCGATTCCTCGTGACCCTCAAAGTAAGCGGTGTTATCTTTCGGGAAATAGCTCTGCGAGGTGGAAACGCCCCACTTGACCGTGCCCTCATCCGGCTCAAGCTCGCCCATCAGGATTTTGAACATCGTGGTCTGTGCCAGCTCGTTTTCACCGACAAAGGCGATTTTTTCATTGCGGTTTGCAATAAAGGAAACCTTGTCCAACAGCTTTACGCCGTCTACGGTCTTGGAGACATCCGTCACAAACAGCACGTCCTTGCCGACCTCGCGCTCTCTTGTAAAGCCGACAAAGGGATATCGTCTTGTAGAGCAGGGAATCTCCTCCACGGAGAGCTTGTCAATGAGCTTTCTTCTTGCCGTTGCCTGTTTGCTCTTTGCCTTGTTTGCGGAGAAGCGGGAGATAAAGGCCTGCAGTTCTGCAATTTTTTCCTCGTTACGCTTGTTCTTGTTGCGGATCAGCTGCTGCACAAGCTGAGAGGACTCGTACCAAAAATCGTAGTTGCCGACATACATCTTGATCTTGCCGTAGTCGATATCAACGATGTGGGTGCAGACGGTGTTGAGGAAGTGACGGTCATGAGAGACCACGATCAGGGTGCCCTCATAGTCGAGCAAGAAATCCTCGAGCCAGTTGATGGATTCAATATCGAGGTTGTTTGTCGGCTCGTCAAGCATGATGATGTCAGGATTGCCGAATAAGGCCTGCGCAAGCAGAACCTTGACCTTGTCGCGCGGATCGGTGTCTGCCATCAGGTCATAGTGCTTGGAAACGTCGATACCGAGACCCTGCAAAATGCGGCTTGCATCAGATTCCGCTTCCCAACCGTTCATCTCGGCAAATTCGGCCTCTAAATCTGCTGCGCGCAGACCGTCTTCATCGGAAAAATCGGGCTTTTCGTAGATGGCGTCCTTTTCCTTCATCACATCGTAAAGGTGCTGGTTGCCCATGATAACGGTATCCATGACGGGATAGCGGTCGTAGGCGAACTGATCCTGCTTGAGGACAGACATCCGCACACCCGGCTTGATGGCAACATAGCCCTTGGTGGAGTCAAGCTCGCCGGACAAAATGCGCAGGAAGGTGGATTTGCCTGCACCGTTGGCGCCGATAACGCCATAGCAGTTGCCCGGGTTGAATTGCAGATCAACGTGCTGAAATAAAACAGAGCCGCCGAATTGGATCGACAGATCGCATACTGTAATCATAGGTTTGTTCCTTTCGATTTTTTCTTGATTTTATCATAAAGTACGCAAAAAGGGTAGACGAAAACGAAAAATATTTTTCATACTTGCAATTTTCGGAAGATGCGTTATAATAATATTAGCACTCGAACTTACTGAGTGCTAATATCATTAGAAAAGGAAGCAGAATTATGGCAAAGAAACAGTTTAAGGCAGAGTCCAAGCGTCTGCTGGATCTGATGATTCATTCTATTTACACCCATCAGGAGATTTTCCTGCGTGAGATCATTTCCAATGCCTCTGACGCGATCGACAAGCTTGCCTATCGCGCGCTGACGGACGATCAGGTCGGCCTGAGCAGGGAAGACTTCAAAATCGAGATTCATCGCGATAACAAGCTCAATATTTTAACGATTTCCGATAACGGCATTGGCATGGACAAAGAGGAAATGGAAAACAACCTCGGCACCATCTGCAAGTCCGGCTCTTTGCAATTTAAGCAGGATATGGAGAAGCAGGAGGGCTTAGACATCATCGGTCAGTTCGGTGTCGGCTTCTATTCTGCGTTCATGGTTGCAGATACCGTGACTGTTGTTTCAAGAAAATACGGCTCCGAGGAAGCATTTATGTGGCAGTCCGCCGGTGCTGATGGCTATACCATTACCGAAACGACCCGAGACGTTCCCGGTACCGACGTCATTATGAAGCTGAAGGATGACACTGAGGAGGAAAAATACAGCCGTTTCGTCGAAGAATATGAGCTGAAATCCCTCGTCAAAAAATATTCAGACTATATCCGCTATCCGATTCGTATGGATGTAACAGTATCCCGCCGCAAGGAGGGAAGCACCGATGAAAAACCTGAATTTGAGCAGATCACCGAAAATCAGGTGCTCAATTCAATGGTTCCGATCTGGCAGCGTGCAAAGAAGGATGTTTCAGACGAAGAATTAAACAGCTTCTACCGTGACCGCTTCTATGATTTTGAGCCTCCGGCCGCTTCGATTTTTGCAAGCGTTGAGGGAACTGCGACCTATAAAGCGCTGCTGTTTATTCCCTCCAAGGCACCCTATGATTTCTATACCAAGGATTACAAAAAGGGCTTGCAGCTTTACTCCTCCGGTGTGCTGATTATGGAGAATTGCGAGGATCTGCTGCCTGACCATTTCCGTTTTGTGCGCGGCGTGGTCGATTCGCAGGATTTGAGCCTGAATATCTCCCGCGAAATGCTCCAGCATGACCGTCAGCTTAAGGTCATTGCCTCAAACTTAGAAAAGAAGATCCGGCAGGAGCTTGAAAAGCTGATGAAGGATGACCGCGAGAAGTACGAGAAATTCTATGCCGCCTTCGGCAGACAGCTGAAATTCGGCACTGTCAATGATTACGGCATCCATAAAGACACACTGCAGGATCTGCTGCTTCTGTGGTCGAGCAGGGAAGACAAGCTGATTTCGCTGAAAGAATATACCGAAGCGATGGCAGACGAGCAGAAGTATATCTATTACGCGACCGGCGAAAACCGCAAGCGTTTGGAGCAGCTGCCACAGATGGCGAAGCTGAAGGAAAA
>JAKSPM010000119.1 GCA_024404825.1 Clostridia bacterium | reverse complement strand
GTATCTTCCACGGTAGAAGTACTCACTCACATCATTCTCTGAATAATACCGGGGGGCGCATTAACAAAACACCCGCATACCGACAAATAATACTTATTATGTTGCGACCAAACATAGGAATGCGTATAAATCGCATAGCTGATCGTTATATTATCATACGGATTTGAGAAAGTCAAGTAGCTGGGGGTTAAAAAAAATATGACATTGTTTTTCAGCTTGACAATCACCTCATTGTCCAAGTGATGCCGGACATAGTATTCTGCCTTCGCCCTGTAGTTTTTCAGATCATCATTTTCCAGCTCAGACTCTCTCCACTCCATGGAAAGAATCTCGTCCTCAAAATTCGTCGTATATGTCGGTTTTCCGATCGGGATGTACTTAATCAGGTCGCGTAAAATTCTTGCGAATATACTCAAAATCATTAATTCCGGCATTTTCAACATAGTCCGTATGTAAAATTTTGTTCAGCAAATCCGCCTGCGCCATATGAACACTCGCACCAATAATACGGAATCATCATTTGATGATTCCGTATTATTTTTTTGTAGAGTGACTAGATTCGAATAATCAAATACGACAGTCTGGTAGACTGTCGGCAGCGCCGCCCCTCGGCGGTGCAACCTTTATTTTCTGCAACGCAGAAAATGCAAACGAATCTAGTCACTCGGTAAAAGGCCAAGCATCTGCTGATTTCGGATTTTACTTGTTATTTTGACATAAAAAGCCTTGAAGCAACTTACGCTTCAAGGCTTTTCTGATTACTTGCAAATAAACTTCCAGCTGTCGCGGCACATCTGCTCAATGGTCTTCTCCGCTTTCCAGCCGAGGAGCCTTGCCGCCTTATCGGCATTCGCAAAGCAGCAGGCAAGGTCGCCCTCACGGCGTTCACCGATCACAAAGGGAACGTCCACACCATTGGCGGTTTTGAACGCGGAAACCAGCTCCAAAACGCTCACGCCGTTGCCTGTACCGAGGTTGACTGCCTCTGCGCCGGTGTGATCCTTGCAGTATTCCAGCGCGCACAAATGACCCTTTGCAAGGTCGACCACATGGATATAATCGCGCAGGCAGGTGCCGTCCGGGGTATCATAATCATCGCCGAAAACCGTCAGCTTTTCGAGCTTCCCTGCCGCGACCCGAGCCACATAGGGCATCAGGTTATTCGGGATTCCGTTGGGATCGTCGCCCAACAGTCCCGATTCATGCGCACCGATGGGGTTGAAGTAGCGAAGCAGCACCGCGGAGAATTCCGGGTCGGCAGCTGCGAGATCCTGCAGGATCTGTTCGATCATTGATTTTGTCCAACCATAGGGGTTGGTTGCAAGATGCGCGGGCATCGACTCCTCATAGGGCACGGGATTCTCCGGGCCGTAGACGGTAGCGGAGGAAGAAAATACGATCCGCTTGCAGCCGTGTGCCTGCATGGTTTCCAAAAGAGACAGCGTGCTGTCAAGGTTGTTTCGATAGTACTTCAGCGGAATTTGGCAGCTCTCCCCGACCGCTTTGAGCCCTGCAAAATGAATGACGGCATCAAAGCGATGCTCGCAGAACACACGCTCCAAGGCCTCCCTGTCCTGCACGTCGATCTGATAAAACGCAGGCCGCTTGCCGGAAATCTTCTCAATTCGATCCAGCACATCCGCTCTGGAATTGCAGAGATTATCGGCAATGACAATTTCATACCCTGCCGTTAAGAGTTCCACGCAGGTATGACTTCCGATATATCCCAAGCCGCCGGTAACAAAAACTTTCATATTCTGCCTTTCTGATTATCTGACCAAATCCAAAAGATACTGGCCGTATTCGGTCATTTTGAGCTCCGTGCCGATTGACTTGACTTTTTCATCGGAAATAAAGCCCTGCTGCCAGGCGATCTCCTCCGGGCAGGCAATATAGAGTCCCTGACGGGACTGCACGGCTTCCACATACTGCGCCGCGTTCAGCATACCTGCGGGCGTGCCGGTATCGAGCCATGCAAGACCTCTGCTGAACAACTGCACACGAAGCTTGCCGCGCTTGAGATATTCTTCATTCAAGGAGGTAATTTCCAGCTCGCCGCGTGCCGAGGGCGTCAGGAGCTTTGCATACTCGACCGCGTGCTCATCGTAGAAATAGAGGCCCGGAACAGCATACCGGGACTTCGGCTTCTGCGGTTTTTCCTCAATGGAGACAACATTTCTGTCCTTATCAAATTCCACAACACCGTAGGCACGGGGGTCCTTGACGGGATAGCCGAATACCGTTGCTCCTTCAGATTGGCTCGCAGCTTCTCTGACCTGCTCTTCGAGCTTGCCGCCATAGAACATATTGTCACCTAAAATCAGGCAGCAGCGATCCCCGGCAATGAAGTCTTCCGCGATCAGGAAGGCATCCGCGATCCCGCGGGCAACATACTGTACGCCGTATTCGATTCGAATACCGAATTGTTCCCCGGTACCGAGCAGTCGCTGATAAGCGGTAAGGTCTGCCGGTGCGGTAATCACCATGATCTCCCGGATGCCCGCCATCAGCAAAACGGAAAGCGGATAATAGACCATCGGCTTATCATAGATCGGGATCAGAGGCTTGGAAACAGCCTTTGTCATCGGATAAAGGCGGCTTCCCTTCCCGCCGGCAAGAATGATACCTTTCATATCGTTTCTCCAATCAATGTTTCGTTATCTGTACCGCTCTGCGCAGAAGACGCGCAAAAGGAATATGCAATGCAGCGGTCAGTGTGCCGATCGTATTCATCAGCACGTCGTCCGCTTCAACATCTCCGCAGAAGAACAGATATTGCAGTGTTTCGATCAGAACGCTGAGTCCAAGTCCCAAAAGAACGGTGACAAGGATGATCCGTGCCCCGCTCCATTTTGCAGGGAGCATCTGCGCCGTTGCCAATCCAAAGGGGAAAAACAGCAAAGCGTTCATAATGACCTGACGAAGGATCTCCCGGTTTTCCCTTGCCGCTTCACGGAAGGCCAGCAGACGAAGACAAATCACCCGTGTCGGCGATGCGCTTCTTCGCAGCACTGTGAAATAGAGTATCGCAAGCAGCAGAAAGCACAAAAGCACCGCGTTGATCGATTTCCACAGCCTCGGGAAGCGCGGCGCAAAAAGCGCTGACAGGAGGATCCAAATCAGGCTCCCATATGCCATCAAAAACAGCACCCCGAGGCGTGAAACACGATAAAGCCAATAATAAAGCGGATAAATTGCAGACATATTATGCTTCTACAAGATTCTGAACGAAGCGCATCAGGATCGAGGCGACCTCGGATCTGGATGCATTGCCCTGCGGGTCAAGCAGGACTGTTCCGTCCTGCTGGGTCTTGCCGGAGATCATACCGACAGCAACTGCCCAGGAAACATAGTCCTTGGACCACTTGACCTTGGCGCAATCGGCAAAGGAATCGAGGGTCGTGCTTGCCGAAGTATCCTGCTGAAGGATGTTTTCGGTATACCCCTTCAGAATGACCGCCATCTGTTCACGGGTAATGATGTCATTGGGGCCGAACTTACCGGTATCATAGCCCTTGACGACACCGTTATGATATGCCCAGATGACTGCATTGGAATACCACTGCCCTGCCTTGACATCCGGGAATGCCGCCTCAAAGGTGACATCCGGCTCACCGGACAGACGGTACAGGATGGAGACGATCATCGATCTTGTGCAGGAAATGCCGGGTTCAAATACAAGCCTTGCGGTGCTCGTAGAGCCCATAATGCCGCGGGTGATGCAGAAGTCGATGCCTTCATGTGCCCAGTTCGAAACACCGGGAACATCGGAGTATCCCTGCGTCGGGCAAGAACTGAGCACGGGAATCGGTTCTTCATTGGTCGCATCGCAATTCGCGCAGCAATAGATCGTAATGCCTTCCTTGGTGCAGGTCGGCTCAACAGTGCTTGCGTAATACCAGCTGTGGCCGGTCGGCGAGATAAAGCCGATATTTACCGTATCACCGCAGCGAGTGCAAACATTGTCTGTGTATCCGGGCTCAGTGCAGGTTGCCGCCGTCGTGACTAATTTATAATCATGACCGAGTGCTTCGGTTTCATCTGCAACATAGCTGTCTTCGCACACTGCGCAGATATAGGTCGTATAACCGGCATCCAGGCAGGTCGGCTCCGTGATAACGGCTTCATAGCTGTGTTCTGTGGGCTCTATGTAGTTGTCTACATAGCTGTCTTCACAACGGGAACAGATATGAGTCGTGTAGCCCTGCGAAGTACAGGTCGGAGCGGTAATAACGGATTCATAGCTATGGCCAGTTGCTTCAACGAAGCTGCCGACATAGGAATCCTGACAAATAA
>JAKSPM010000118.1 GCA_024404825.1 Clostridia bacterium | reverse complement strand
TTTATTTAAGTTTTTTATTCTTTGTTTTGTCCTTGCATCTCTTTATACGATGCAAAGGCGAAAGTGGCTACAAAATTTTTTCAATTCGTGCCGAATTTATGAAATCGGGGAGATATTGCGGTATCCCGTCAGCGCATTTTGCAGCTTCTCTATGTACCCGCCGTTAAAGAACAGGCACTTTGACAGATCCTCGCCCAGCTTGTCCCCTGTCAGGGCCACACCCACCGCGCGGCAGCCACCACAGCAGTATGGGAACCATTTGCACCCGGCGCACTTTTCGTTATGCGCTTTCAGATCCTTGACGGTGGTGCAGACCTCGCGGAGATAATCACTCTCTTTCAGGTATTTCTGCAGCCCGTCCGTTTTCACGTTGCCCAAGAACCACTGATGCTGTTCGTAATAGCCGGACAATTGGTGGCAGGGATAGAGATTGCCGCCTGCGCCCACCGCGACCATACCGCGGTTGCCGCGACAGACAGGAATGGAGTCGCGGTACTCACCGACTCCGCACTCCATGGCTCTGGGGCGGTATACCCGTCTCTGCGGCCACACATGGACAAAGTTCCACATATCGATCTCCATTTTGGCGCCGGACTGTGAATAATCCTTGAGGAATTGCAGCATGGTATCAAAGTATTCCTCAAGCGTCAGGCAGGCATCTCCCGCATTCTGCACCCAGCGCGGTGCTTCGGTGGTGCGGATGATACGCATTTCCTTCACGCCGATCTCGTTCATCAGCTTGGCAGTGGGCAGCATAGAGTCCACATTGAGCCGATGCACGTTGGTCTGCACCTTGACGCGGAAGCCGTTGTCCACACAAAGGCGGATGGCGCGCAGCGCGTCCTCCTCCGCACCCTTGCGGTTACGGAGCCAGTCGTGGTGGCCTATGCCGTCAAAGGAAATTTTCATCAGCGGATCGCAGCCGAGCTTCTTCATCTCGTCAAGGATTTCCTGCGTGAGGAAGTGGCCATTGGTGTTCAGTTCCTCCACGTACATGCCGTGGGCATAGATGCTGCGGATAATCTCCATAAAGTGAGGGTGGAGCATCGGCTCACCGCCCGTAATGGTAAAGGCGTTGATCCCGCACTTTTCCGCCTCGCAGATCAGCCTTTCGGCCTCCTCTATGGTGAACTCACTCTGCAGGCGGCTGTTGTCGGCGGCATTGAAGCAATGCAGGCAGTTATAGTTGCATTTGCCCGTGATCATCCAGTTCATTGCCGGGAAGTAGCGATTGTCGCAGACCTTCTCCCGCTGCCAGTCGGAAAGCATATCCCCCTCCATGGCAGGTCGGCAGAAGCCGCGCCTGATCAGGCTCTGCAAAAGCGCCGAGTCCTCGATCTCGGTCATTCCGTCGCAGCGGCGGAGCAGTTCATATTCTTCTTTTTTCAGGCCCTTTGCGTTGCGCTCACCTTTTCTATAGTAAGCATAGGGAACGAGTTCCCACGAGCGCAGGGCGATATGATCCGATAGTATGTATTTCTCTCTCATTTTTCAATAGTATCTCGTTCAAATTAAAACATAACCAAAAATAGGATTCCATTCGGAAAGCTGAAAATTTTGTTATTGCGCACCGGTCATCTGACCGGTGCGCAATAACAAAATCGTAAATATTGACTTGCTATATTTCTTTGCCTTCGCAAAGAAATATGGAAGAGAAACACGCTAAAGAAAACCACATGGGTTTCTTTGGCATCCTTCCTTTTTTTGTAAACCTTTGCTGAACTTTCGACTCAATAAGATAGCCGAGTCCCGTTTTATCGGGATCGTATAAAGGTTCGTCACTGCGCCTGCGCGGCATCCGCCAGTTGCAGAATATACTGTTCAAGCGAGTTTTTCAGCGGATGGCAGCGTTTTTCGCCGGGTTTGCTGACCGGGCAGGAACCCAGACACTGCGGCAGCATTTTGCACGAAAGACATTCTTTGTCTTCGGGGAACGCACGACTTTTGATTTTCTCGGCCTCCGGGGAATTGTCCAGACTTTTGCTGTCAGGCAGGTCTTTTACATTTCCCATAACATGATCCTTCTGCGACAGAAAGGCATTGCACTTGTAGATGTCACCATCTTCATCAATACAATACGAATATGGCAGGCAGGCTCTGCACGGAACAGATTTGTGGCGCGGCCTGATATCGTATTTATTATCTTTTTTGCTTGTGCAAAATTGGCTGAATTCTTCCTCTGTCATGGCGATCGAGGAAAGAGCGTCCGGCACATCGCGATAAACAAGCATACGTGCATAATGCAGATAGATCCAGTTGTTTTCTTCTTTCAGCCTGTTGACCTCTTCCTCAAGGGGGAGAAGCTTGTCTGCATTGCGCTTTGAAACGTTGCATCTGATTTCGACCTGATGCTTGCGTTTACAAAGCTCTTTTACGCCGCGCATGATTTGATCGTAGGTACCTTTGCCGTTTACCAGCATACGGGATTTGTCATGGGTTTCTGCAGGACCGTCCAAAGTGATCCGATAAAAGCTGACTCCGATGCTATCCAGCGCGTTGATCGTGTTTTCATCCAACAGGTAACCGTTTGTCGTAATATTGGAATAATAAAATATATCGCGCGCCCAGCATGCTGCAAGAAAATGCTTGCCGAGATCCACCATACGGGGTAACGCAAGCAGCGGTTCACCGCCGTACCACAGGACACATACCGACCGAACCTTTTTTTCATCCAGCATCCGGTCAAAAAAGCGTTTCAAAGCGTATGCTGTTTCGTCGTCCATGATCCCGTGACGACGCTGTCCGGTCTCCACGCAATATGGGCAGGCAAAATTGCAGTCCATGGTGGGGCAGATCACAAGGAAAAGGGAATTCGGCTGATTTACTCCGACAGCGCATTCTTTGCGAAGCGCATCTATTTCGTTTTCATCCGTCAATGCGCCGCACTCCGTCAGTTTTGCCAAAAGCGCATCATCGGGTAATTGACTCGGATATGCGTCAAATACCTCTTTTTCTTCTGCCGTTAATCTGACAAACTTCCCCCGATAGGTATTGTACAGACACCAAAACCCGCTTGGAGGGTGGAATACGATCTGATTATATTCCGATTTATGCATCACAGGTTATTATTTAACGAAATGAAAACTACATGTCTGGTGAAGTACCCACTTTGCATTCCCATCGTCCAGCTTAACCAGATACTCCGGCACATATTCGCTGCAAACAAGCACCGGTCGTACATCAACGACCGTACCGTACTTGGTCACCCCAGAGTCGGATATCGTGCAGCGTTTGCCGATATAACTGCTGAAATCCGGCTTGCTGCTGCCACCGCCGCCGCAGCCGCCGCCCGCCACATTTTCCAATTCATCGTCCGCAAGTGCCTCAGCAGACTCCTGATATTTTTCGGCCTTGCTCAGCTGCTGAAGCAATGCTTCTGACTCGTCGTCATCAAGGTGAATTCCTTTGTTTGCCATGAATACCTTAAGAGTCTCAGGTGTATCAACACCCTCCAGCATTTCACAGATTCTTTTCTCGAATTTCATTGTTGTTACCTCCATTTATATTTTTTTGTATCTGTTTATCAGATACAAATTTTCCTTATTTTATTATAATACTCGTCACCCTGTAGTTCAAGTTGTTTTTCATTTACTACATTCTTATCTTCCACAGTTCTTATCTCCTTTTTGCCCTTGCATCTCTTTATACGATGCAAAGTGCAATGTGGCTACAACTTTTTTTAATTATCTTCCAGACCTGCGGCTTTGTGCTCTTTATAGCCAGCCGTTATATACGCCGCCTCCATCGTGAGCCTTGTTATTTTCGTCAGGTGACAGTCTGTCGCCCGCCGCTGCGACAAATTCCAGATCATCATCGGAAATCTCCGCTGCCTGACGTGCCTCCGTTTCAGCGATGAGCTTTGCAAGGCGCTCGTTCTGCTCAAATTTCTGATATTCAAACAGCTTTTTCAGTTTATTTTCCATTTGCAGCTCTCCTTTCTCTCCTTGCATATCTTTATACGATTATGCAACAGGCACGGCAGCTATCCGGACGGTCTGCATGGTATCTGATACCATCGATCACTTTTGTCTTACTCATAGCGATATCCTCCTTGAAGTGTTACATCTCAGGGAAGTCCTGAAATGACAAAAACCCCGCAGTGATTTTTAAGTCACTACGGGGCTATGTAAGATATCGATTATTTAATTGTCAGGGAGAGAGCGAACTGAAATTTGTTGTTCAAGTGCGATTGAATTGCAATTTACTCAATAATAATTTTCATAGGATTTGCTATCCCTATTGATTTTTGATTTATCATCTCTTGCAGTTTGTCAACTTCTTCCGGTGTTAGCTGGAGACTGCT
>JAKSPM010000117.1 GCA_024404825.1 Clostridia bacterium | reverse complement strand
CGTGCCACCTTCTCCTCAAGGAGAAGGCTTTGGCCTGTGCGTTAAACACAAATTTATCAATGTCATAACCAGCTTCTATAAGCAGCAAGAACGGCTTCCCAGATGGGAAGCCGCTTTTTCTTACATTTTTTCGATTTCCTTCAAAAGGATATCGCGTGCGTAGCTGATGGCGCGTTCGACGCCGCCTTGTTCAAACGGGATGGCGAGGTTTGCCAAACGGAGGGTTTCGAGGTAGCTCTTGCTGCCGCCGACCTTGCAGAGGTTCAGGTAGTCTTCCCATGCCTTTGCGTGGTCGTCTGCCATCTTCTTTTTGAATTCCATCGCACCCATCGTGGTGAGGGTGTAGTTGATGTAGTAGAACGGGTACAGATAGATGTGCAGCTTATGGTACCAGTAGCCGCCTCTTTGATAAAAGTCGTTGTCCTCGTCATATTTCCGCCACGGCATATATTTCTGCTCCAGCTTGCGCCACTGCATCGTGCGCTCCTTGGGGGTCAGCTCCGGGTGGGCATAGCAGATATGCTGGAATTCATCGACCGCCACGCCGAACGGCACAAAAGTGATAGCCTCCTGCAGATGGGCAAAGCGGAACTTATCTGCCTGCTCGCCGAAGAACCACTCGGCATAGGGATAGGCAAACTGCTCCATGGTCATGGAATGGATCTCCGCGATATCGGTCGATTCGCTGAAGTAGTCGGAGATGGGCTGGGCGCGCATTGCCATATAGCCTGCAAAGGCATGGCCGAGCTCATGGGTGAGCACCTGCATATCGAAGATGGTCTGATTGAAGCAGGAGAATACATAGGGCGCACGGAGCGAAGTCAGGCTCGTCATATAGCCGGTGGAGGCCTTGCCGGGCTTGTTCTTTAAGTCCATCAGCTCATGGTCGATCATAAAATCGATGAATTCGCCGGTCTCCGGGGAGAGGTCGTGATACATCTTCCTCGCCTGCTCAACCATGAAATCATCGTCACCTGCGGGCGTTGCGTTGCCGTCGGGGAACACGCGCTTCTCGTCATAAGCCATGATGTTGTCCACGCCAAGGCGCTTTGCCTGAGCGGCATAGAGCTTTTCGCACAGAGGGACAAGCTCCTTTCGCACTTGTTCGCGGAAGGAGGCAACCTCCTCCATGCCGTAGTCGGTACGACCCTGCTGCATATAGCCCACGGGGATGAAGTTCTCAAAGCCGAGATTGCGACCCATCTCGTTGCGGATTCGGATCAGCTCGCTCCAAATCTCTTCCAGACGGGGTTCGTTCTTCTCATAGAAATCGGAATACGCGCGGAACGCAGCCTTGCGCACCTCGCGGTCTTCATGCTCAAAGTATTTCTGAATGCCGTAGAGGTTGAGTGTCTGACCGTCAAACTCGATTTGGCAGGTTGCCATGATCTTCTGATACTCAGTGGTCAGCTTGGCCTCCTGCTGCATGAGTGGGATATTCTTTTCGGTGAAGCGGCGCTTTTGCAGATCCATCTGCACAAAGAACTGCTTGCCGAATTTTTCTTCTACATCTTTGCGGAACGGGCTTGCGGCGATCGCATCGCTGACTGCAAGCTGCAAGGGTGTGATTGTCGGGAGGATTTCTTCAAACACCTCGAGCTCTTTTTCGTAGAATTCATCGGTCGTATCGAGCGTATTGCGGATATAGACAAGCTCATACGGAAGCTCAAGTTTGCCGAAATATTCGTCCTCCTCATAGATCAGTGAAAAGAGGCTTTCGGCGTCGGGGACATTTTCCACACGACTTTTCAGCTCCGTCAGATAACTGCGGACGGTATCAAAATCCGGACGGGAATATTCTAAGGTCGGGAAGGTCCAGTTTTCCATCAGTCTCTCTCCTTCAGCTTGACATAGGTTTTATACGGCATCATGGATTTATAGGCCGGGCGGTAGATCCTGCCGCCGTAGAGCACTTCCTCCATGCGGTGCGCGCACCAGCCGGTGATTCTTGCCATTGCAAACAGCGGGGTATAGAGCTCTTCCGGGATGCCGAGCATCCGATAGATCAGGCCGGAATACATATCGACATTGGCGCACATGACCTTGCTGTTGCCCGTGACATCGGCAAAGGCCTTGGGCGTGACGCGCTCGATGGTCTCCATGAGCTGCAGCTCTGCGAGCATTCCCTTTTGTTCGGCAAGCTTCTTTGCTCGCTTCTTGAGGATGACCGTTCTCGGGTCGGAGAGGGTATAGACCGCGTGACCCATGCCGTAAACAAGGCCGGTATGATCGCAGACCTCTTTGTTTAGGATGCGCTTGACAAAGGCCTCGACTTCTTCATCGTCCTGCCAGTCGTTGACATTGGCCTTGACCTGCTCGAACTGGCGCAGCACCTGTGCATTGGCGCCGCCATGCTTCGGGCCGCGCAGAGAGCCGACCGCCGCACCGATGGCGGAATAGGTATCCGTGCCGGTGGAGGAAACGGAGCGGCAGGTGAAGGTGGAGTTGTTGCCGCCGCCATGCTCCGCATGGCAGACCATGCAGAGGTCAAGCAGAAGGGCTTCCTCCATCGAATATTTCCCGTCCGGGCGGATGGAGCGCAGGAAATTTTCCGCCAAGGACAGACCGGGAATCGGACGATGCAGATACAGACTATCGTTATCAAAATAATGACGCTTGACGGAATAGGCATGCGCGATGATCGTCGGAAAACGGGCGATCAGCTCCATCGACTGGCGCATCAGGTTCTCTAAGGAAAGGTCATCCGGGTTCGGATCGGACGAATACAGAGACAGCACTGACCGGGCAAGCTTGTTCATAATGTCCTTGCTCGGGTGCTTTAAGATCATGTCCTCGGTAAAGTTCGGGGGCAGCGTGGTAAAGCTGTCAAGTGCGGTACGGAACTTCTGATACTGCTCGGGATTGGGCAGCTCGCCGAATAGCAGCAGATATGCAATTTCCGCGAAGCCGAAACGGTGATCTCTGGTAAAGCCGCGAATCAGGTCGTTCAGATTATAGCCACGGTAGATCAGCTGCCCCTCCATCGGGACGCGCTCGCCATCCAACATCGTATAGCCTCTGACAGAGCCGACGGTTGTATAGCCGACCATAACGCCCGTGCCGTCATCATTTCTAAGACCGCGCTTGATCGAGCCGCTTTCGTGCATGGCTGCCTGCAGCTTGGTGTTCAGCTCAAATCCTTCACACAGCTCATGGATATATTCGCTCAAAATCGGGCTGTTCATTTCAAATTCCATGGATGTTCACCTCAATTTCGCGGGATTGTTCTCCTCCCACGGTGTAAAATCTCTGATAGATTGTTTATTTTAACAGATTTTTACGATTCTTTCAAGTAGTATTCTCTGATTTAAGTGAGGTCGCCTATGAAACGTGCAACTCTTTTTGCTTTGATTTCCGTGCTTTTGTCTGCGACGTTGGTTCTCTTCCTCTCCCGGCGGAAAGATTCTCTCCCGCTTCCGGAAATGAAGGTCGAGTTTTCCCGGGCCGCTCCGTCGGACAGTTATGATGAGGAAAAGACGGTTTTTGTTCTGGAAAACGGCGTTCCGGTCGAAATGTCCTTTCATGACTACCTGATCGGTGTTCTGCTCGGCGAGATGCCCGCGAGCTTTTCTCCGGAGGCACTCAAAGCGCAGGCCGTTGCCGCACGCACCTTTACCATACACATTTTACAGGTAGGGAAGCATAACGGCGCGATCTGCGAAAATGCCGGATGCTGTCAGGCCTACATTTCCCCGGAGGCATATCTTGCCGCCAACGGAGAGCCGGCGCAGGCGGTACTGGAACAAATGTCGCAGGCAGTTCTGGCAACGGACGGGCTGGTATTAGAGTATGACGGGGCATTGATCGACGCGGTCTTTTTCTCCTGCTCCGGCGGCAGGACGGAGGCCGCCGCCGAGGTTTGGGGAAGCGAGGTTCCCTATTTACAGGCGGTCGATTCTCCCGGTGAGGAAGCCGCCCTGCCCTTTACTGATGAAAAATCCGTCAGCCGGGAAGCCTTCTGCGCCGTGCTTTCGGGTTTGGAGCCCGCGTGTGATTTTTCAAAAGAGCCGTGGGTCGGCACGATCACCTATACGCAGGGCGGCGGGGTCGATGAAATGGAACTCGGCGGCATCTTTTTTGACGGTACGGCACTGCGTTCCGCCTTCTCCCTGCGTTCGACGCTGTTCACTGTGGAGTTCAAACAGGATGAGGTGATTTTTCACACAAAGGGCTTCGGACATCGAGTCGGAATGAGCCAGTACGGCGCCGACGCCATGGCGCGAAACGGCAGCAGCTTCGAAGACATCCTCGCTTATTATTATCAGGGCACGGAGCTGGTCTGCTATAACTAAATGAACAAAATCCACCTGTGGTGGATTTTGC
>JAKSPM010000116.1 GCA_024404825.1 Clostridia bacterium | reverse complement strand
TAGGAGCAAACAATGAAAACCGTTACCCTATACACCGACGGCGCCTGCTCGGGCAATCCCGGGCCGGGAGGCTGGGCGGCGATTCTCGAATACAACGGCCACGAAAAGGAGCTTTCCGGCGGCGAAAACCCCACCACGAACAACCGCATGGAGCTGACCGCCGTGATTGAAGGCCTGCGGCTGCTCAATCAGCCCTGCCGTGTGGAGCTGTATTCCGATTCCAAATATGTTGTCGATGCCCTGCTTCAGGGCTGGCTCACGAGCTGGCAAATGAAGGGTTGGCGCAAGGCGGACAAAAAGCCCGTTTTGAATGTCGATCTCTGGCAGCAGCTGGTCGAGCTCATGCAGGAGCACGAGTTGCATTGCCACTGGGTAAAAGGTCATGCCGACAATCCGAAAAATAACCGCTGCGATCAGCTTGCGGTCATGGAGAGCCAGCGCGTATAACTTTTTGAACGCGCGGTGTCAACTGCGCCCGCAAAACAAAGTTTTGCGGAATTTGCGCAGTAAAATGCGCAAATTGTTCAACCAAGTTGCAGTGTAGTGACCGTTTTTGCGTGGATTTCCACGCAAAACAAAAAACTTCGTTTTCTGCCGCAATTGTATTGCGGCGTTCAATAAACTATGAGAAAAAAGCTTCTGATATCGCTGGATCTTATCGGCTTTTGTTGTGTGCTTGCGGCGATCGTCCTGCGTGTCGCGCAGGGAAAAAGTCTGCCGCTTGGCATTTCCTTTGTTACGCTCGGCAGCATCCTCGTTCTAACGTCGACAGCCCTGCTGTTCGGCACGATGCGCCGCAAAAAAAGAAAAACGGAAAAATTATGTGATTGACACTGCACGTTCAAGCGAGTATACTCGTTGCAGAAAAGAGGCATTCATATGAAGAAAAAGAAAGAAAAAACTTCCCTGCTTCCGGAACAAAAGGTCGTTCGGCGCTGTCTGATCATGCAGTGCTTTGCCATCGGTGCCTGGCTGATGATGATTTTGGTCGTAGCTTTGGTCGGGTTCCCGTTCTCGAGCGCCATCGGCACATATTCTATCTATATCGTCTGCGTATTTTCGACTGTCGGCATCATCGAGGTCTGCGGCTGGGAAAAACGCATCGTTGCCTGCCGCCCGGAGGTCACCTGCATCAAGCAATCCTCCGAAAAGCTGAACTATGTACATAAAGTCACGCTGTTATTGATGCTTCTCGGCTGGCTTGCGCTGCTTTCGGCGGCAGTGCTGATGATTTTCTTCCACAAGGAGATGTCCGGCAATCTCATCAACATCTACCTGACCGATCTTCCGCTTTGCGCGATCGGGCTTGCATGGCTGATCCAATGTGCATTTTTCGTCTATGACGCGGTCACGCTGCATCTGTGGATGCGGAGCGAAAAGTTCGAAGACGAAGAAATCCCCGCAGAGGTCAAGTAAATCAGATACGAAAAAGCACCCTGCCGGCAGGGTGCTTTTTGATGCGCCTGCGCGTGTCGCTTCGGACCGCGCACATTCCACGTCCTTGACGCTTTGATCACGAAATGAATGAATGATGTTCGGAAGCCTGCTTCCGTAAAAAAACAGAGAGCCGTGAATCTATGGAAAACGTAAAAAACAAAGCCCTTTTTGAGCAGATGCGTGTGCCGAAGGCCGTTTTGACGATGGCTGTTCCCACGGTCATCGGGCAGCTCATTGTCCTTATTTACAATATGGCCGACACCTACTTCATCGGCAAGACCAACGATCCGATGATGGTTGCAGGTGCCTCCCTGATTTTGCCGCTGTTCAATATTTCGCTCTCCGCAGCCTCGCTTGCGGGTGTCGGCGGCGGGGCACTGATTTCCCGCCTGCTCGGAGAGCACCGGCTTTCCGAGGCAAAGCGGGTGTCCGGTTTCAGCATTTTGTTTTCTGCGCTGATTTCCCTGCTGTTTTCACTCGTCGTGCTTACGTTTATGCGCCCGCTGCTGTATGCCATCGGTGCAAAGCAGGAGACCTATGCGTACGCAAAAACCTACGCCATGTGCGTGGTCGTTCTCGGCGGTCTTCCGACCATTATGACGAATGTGCTTTCCAATTTAGTCCGGAGTGTGGGCGAATCCGGCAGAGCCGGCTTCGGCGTGACCTTAGGAGGCCTCATCAATATCGCCCTTGATCCGCTTTTTATGTTCGTCCTTTTGCCCGACGGCAAGGAAATCCTCGGCGCAGGGCTTGCGACCTTCCTTTCCAATGTGATCTCCTGTACCTATTTCGTTGTTCAGCTTGCAAGACTCTCCAAAACCACGCCCCTCGGCCTGAGCAAGGCGCTTCCGGAAAGGGCGAGCTTCGTCAAGCTCTTTGCCGTCGGCGGCCCCGCTGCATTGGCGACGCTGCTGTTTGACATTGATTATATGGTGATTGATAAATTAGTGGCCGGCTATAATCACTATGCCATGGCCGCGATGGGTATCGTGCTGAAGGTGGAGCGTCTGCCCTTAAATGTCGGTATCGGCATCTGTCAGGGCATGGTGCCGATCATTGCCTACAACTTCGCGGCGAAAAACTACGACCGAATGCGCAAGGTTTCCCGCTTTTCCATGCTGCTCGGTGTCGGCTGCGCGATTTTCAGCATCGCGCTCTATGAGATCTTCGCCCCCGGCATCCTCCGCCTGTTCATCAAAAACAGCAGAACCGTCTCCTACGGCACAAATTTCCTGCGGATCCGCTGCGTGGCGACGTTGTTCATGTTTTTGAGCTTTTACCATGTCCACCTGTTCAACGGCTACGGCCGCGGCAGAGAGCCCATCGTTTTGGCACTTATCCGCTGGTTGGCTCTCAATATCCCGATGCTTTTTATCCTCAATCGCCTGCTCGGTATCTACGGAATCGCGTGGACACAGCTCATCGCCGATGCGCTGACCGTCCTCATTTCGGTCATGATCCACAGACGCTTCCTCAAGCAAAAATTAGCGGTTGTAAGTTCAGACAAAATGTTGTAAAATAACTGACGGATCACATTTCCTGTCATCCCGCGTCGCGCCAAGAGCCGCCTACGGCGGTTGCGCTGTGCGCGCTCGCTGCGGCGAGCGTGAGCAACGCGAAGGATCTTTTTCACCGCACCCTGGAATGACACACCTTTATGAAAATCAATTCGGAGGAATTAACATATGAAAAAACCTGTTGTATTAGTCATTATGGACGGCGTCGGCAAGGGCGACGGCGGCAGCGGCGACGCTGTGAAAATCGCTAACACCCCCACCCTCGACAAGCTGCTTGAAACCTGTCCCCATACCTACCTCAAAGCTCACGGCACCGCTGTCGGTCTTCCCACCGACGACGACATGGGCAACTCCGAGGTCGGTCACAACGCCCTCGGCTGCGGCCAGGTCTATTCGCAGGGCGCAAAGCTCGTCAATGAGTCCATCGAATCCGGCCTGATCTATCAGTCCAAGGCATGGCAGTCTTTAGCCGAAAATGCAAAGCAGGACGGCAAGGCTCTGCACTTCCTCGGCCTGCTTTCCGATGGTAATGTCCATTCCAATATTTCCCATCTGATCGCCATGCTGCGTCAGGCAAAGCATGAGGGACTGCGCAAGGTCTATTGCCACATCCTGCTCGATGGCCGTGACGTTCCCGCCACCTCCGCTTTAGAATATGTGGAGCAATTGGAAAATGTCCTTTCCGAGCTGCGTGAGGATGGCTATGACTACCGCATTGCCTCCGGCGGCGGCAGAATGACCATCACCATGGACCGCTACGAAGCCAACTGGGGCATGGTCGAGGCCGGCTGGAAGACCCACGTCCGCGCAGAGGGAAGAATGTTCCCCTCTGCCAAGGAAGCCATCGAGACCTACCGCGCAGAGACCGGCTGCATCGACCAGGATCTGCCCGCCTTCGTTATCGGCGAAAACGGCACCCCTGTTGCAAAAATCAACAATGGCGACAGCGTCATCCTCTATAACTTCCGCGGCGACCGCGCACAGGAGATCTCCCTTGCCTTCGACCGTAAGGAATTTAGCCATTTCGACCGCGGCGACTATACCGGCGTCCTGTTTGCCGGTATGCTCCAGTACGACGGCGACCTCAAGATCCCCGAAAATTATCTTGTGGAACCGCCCGTCATCAAGAACACGCTGACCGAAGTACTCTGCGCCCACGGCGTCCATGAATATGCCCTGTCCGAAACGCAGAAATACGGCCATGTCACCTATTTCTGGAACGGCAACCGCTCCGGAAAGGTCGATGACTCCCTGGAAGTTTACGAGGAGATCCCCTCGGATGTCATTCCGTTTGAGCAGGCACCCGCAATGAAGTCCGTGGAGATCACCGACCACATGGTCGAGGCCATGGCATCCGGCAGATTCGACTTTTTGCGCTGCAACTTCCCCAACGGCGATATGGTCGGCCATACCGGCGTGATGGACGC
>JAKSPM010000115.1 GCA_024404825.1 Clostridia bacterium | reverse complement strand
CTTCACTTCCTCGTTGCAGATGTTTCCGGCAAGGGCATCCCCGCAGCCATGTTTATGATGCGGGCAAAGACCGAGCTGAAATCCCTTACCGAGGCAGATATTCCCTTGAACGACGTCTTTACCACCGGCAACCGCGCCCTGTGCGAGGGCAATGATGCCGGTATGTTCGTCACCGCATGGCAAGGCAGCATTGACTTAGAGACCGGCATGGTGCAATATGCAAATGCAGGTCACAATCCCCCGCTGGTGCGCCACGAAAACGGACAGTTTGAATACTTGAAATCCCGTGCAGGCTTCGTGCTTGCCGGCATGGACACGATCCGTTATCAGACGAACGAGCTTCAGCTTTCTCCCGGCGATATCATTTTCCTTTACACGGACGGCGTGACTGAGGCCACCAATGCGGAAAATCAGCTATTCGGAGAAGACCGCCTGCTTAACGCCATCAATACCAAAGATTATTCCTCCATGCAGGAGCTTTGTGAATTCATTAAGTCGGAGGTCGAGGATTTCGTTGCAGGTGCGCCGCAGTTTGACGATATCACAATGGTCGCACTGAAATACATCGGCACGCCCCCTGCCCCGTCGATCACAGTCGATCAGGCGAAGCTAGAGGATATTCCGAAGGTCACGGCATTTGTTGAGGGCGAGCTTGAAAAGCTGGACTGCCCGATGAAGGCAGTCGTTCAGATCAGCATTGCCATTGACGAGATCTACAGCAATATAGTGAAATACGGCTACGGGAACAAGCCGGGCCCGGTCAAGGTCGAAGTGCTTGACCATACAGACGAAGGTTCCGTTTCGCTTCGGTTTACCGATGACGGTATGCCCTATAATCCGCTGACCAAGGAAGATCCGGATGTCACCCTCTCAGCAGAGGAACGCTCGATTGGCGGGCTTGGCATCTACATGGTGAAGAAAACCATGGATGATATGAAATACGCCTACGAGAATGAGAAGAATATTCTCACAATTACAAAGCACATATAAGAAAAGCACACTGCCCGAAGCGATCCGCTTCGGGCAGTGTGGTTTCGATGAGCGCTTTTCAGCGTTGGATTCTCTGTCTTGCCGTGCCGGTCGCATCTTGCGGGCAAACGAGCAGGCACAAGTGGCAGCCGACACAGTTTTTACCGTTCAGAACAGGCTTGCGGTTTTCATTCATAGTAATTGCCTGATGGCCGCCGTCACTGCAGGAGATGGCGCACCTGCCGCAGCCGATGCACTTGTCTGCATGGAACTTCGGGAAAATAACGGTATCACGCTCCAAAACATCTGTAGATGCGCTGACGGAATCGAGTGCAAGACCCCGGATGTCCTTTACAGACTTAAAGCCCTTTTCATGGAGGTAACGATTCAGGCCGTCCTTTAGATCATCAACGATCCGGTAACCGTACTGCATGATGGCTGTCGTGACCTGAATGGAGTCACTTCCCAAAAGAATGAACTCCAATGCATCCTTCCATGTCTCCACACCGCCCATTCCGCTGATGTGCATTCCGGAAAGCTCCGGATTCTGTGCAAGCTCCGCAATAAAACGTAAAGCGATCGGCTTGACTGCATTTCCGCTGTAACCGCCAACGGCAGACATTCCGTGTACTGAAGGCGCAGAAACAAAGGTATGCGGGTTAATGTTGGTTATGCTCTTGATGGTATTGATCGCAGCAAAGCCATCAGCACCGCTGCGCTTTGCTGCCTCTGCTGCCTCGCTCATAAACGCCACATTCGGCGTCGGCTTGACAAGAAGCGGGATCGTGCAGCCCCTGCGCGCTGCGGCGGTATAGCGTTCAACAAGCGCATTGTCCTGTCCGATATCTGACCCCATACCGTGCGCGGCCATATTCGGGCAAGAGAAGTTCAGCTCGATCACATCGGCACCGTTTTCCTGACAGGTGCGTGCAAGCGTTTCCCATTCTTCCTCATTCTGCCCCATGATAGAGGCGATGATGACCTTTGTGGGGTAGTTCTGCTTGAGCCGGCGGAAGATCTCCATATTTTCGATCAAGCTGTGATCGGAAAGCTGCTCGATATTCTTAAAGCCGATGATAGAACCATCCGAGCCCTTGATCGCAGAATAACGCGGAGAAGCTTCATGAATTTCCATCGTGGAAATCGTTTTGAAGCAGACGCCTGCCCAGCCTGCCTCAAAGGCTCTCGCGCACATTTCATAGGTACTGCCGACAACGGAAGACGAAAGCAGGAAAGGATTTTCCAGCGGAACACCGCAGATGTCACATTTCAGGCGGTCTTCGTTCGTGATATGTACTTCTTCCGTTTCGGGTTTGACCTCGTCATAAAGCCTTGTCATAAGGCGCTTGATTTCGACCTTCCCCTGCCTTAAGCAGGCACGCTCACAGGGCGCGTCACACTCAGCACAGGGATTTTGCGCCGGAAGTGCTGCGGCAGCAGTGTCCTCGTTATCAAACCAAATGCTGCGCAGAAGCTTTGCGCAGTCAATTTTTCCGCAGGAAGCAGAACAGGGTGCGTCCTTACAAAGTGCGCAGCCGATCATATTCTCTCTAAATATCTTTATTTCGTAACCCATAGCGGTTCTCCTTTCGGATTTTACATTATTATATCATTCTTGCGCAGAAAACGCAATCATTTGATTATCTTCTTCCTCTGACATGACCCCCTGCGCAGTTTTATTGATGACGGAATCGTACCCGGAAAGGGCAGCAAAGGGCGCAAATTGCGCCGCTCTGTCACGGTTAGACATCTGCGGATGTTTTTTTGAAACATGGTGCGGCTGATCGATCAGATCAGCATAGCGCTCTCGTGCGTTTTTTTCCATTTCGTTCTCCGTCTATTTTTTATGGCCGCCGACCTGACCGTTGCGTTCTCTGGTCGTCGCGCCCTGTTGAAAATTCATGCCCTTCAAAACAGCATTTTTGCCGTATTTCTTCTGAATTTCCAAAACTGCCTTCTGCATTTTTCTCTCTTTTTCAAGAGCTTGCTGCTTTTCCGATTCATCGGAAAACAGATTCAGCTGGTCTTCCTCAGTCTGCAGCTTTATCTCGTCTGTTATATGATTTGCTACGACATACATTCTTCGGACGGTGTACCTCGGGTTAACGATCCTGTCATACAGCTCCATCACCGCCTTGGTGATAAGTCTGGACGATGCAGTAAAGGTACCGAGATTGATTGACCCGTGTGCGGGCTTCGGTATCTTCCTGCCATAGAAGTCCACAGATGCTTCGGCGTTTTTCAGCTCGCCGCCAGCAAGGTTTTCCACATCATAGCCGACCGTGAGCACCATCTGATCGGTCACAAAGCCCTTTTCCACAAGGTCAAGCGTCAAAAGGTCTGTCATCTCGCGCACGATCAGCTTGCCCTGCTCAAAGTCATACGGACGGGAAAGTACCTGTCCGGTGCTCAGGCTTTTGGTCTCCGATTTATAGGCTTTAATGTCTCTGATCGTGCAGGGCTCCCAGCCCCACGCATGATCGATCAAAAGCTCTGCATTGATGCCGAAGAGCTTATAGAGAAGGTCTTCATTCTCGACAGAGCAGCGGGCAATATCGCCCATCGTCATCAGACCGTTCGCCTCTAATTTTTTCGCATATCCACTGCCGACGCGCCAGAAATCCGTCAGCGGTCTGTGCGTCCACAGAAGCTCCCGATAAGAGCGTTCATCCAGTTCTGCAATGCGCACGCCGTCGGAATCGGCAGGCATGTGCTTGGCAACAATGTCCATGGCGATCTTGCAAAGATAAAGATTCGTTCCGATGCCGACGGTCGCCGTAATGCCGGTGTTTTTCAAAACATCCTCGATCATCTTCATAGCAAGCTCCCTTGCCGTCATCTGATAGGCGTTCAGGTAGTCGGTCACATCAATGAAAACCTCATCAACAGAATAGACATGGATATCCTCAGGGGAAACATATTTAAGATAGATCCGGTAAATGCCGGCACTTGCGTGCATATAGCGTTCCATCTGCGGAGGCGCGGCAATATAATCAAGCGCAAGCGAGGGGTCTTTTTCCAGTGCCTCAGCATCAAAGGAGCTTCCGGTAAAAACCTGCCCCGGTGCTTTTTTCAGTCTGAGGGCATTGATCTCCTTCACACGCTGCACGACCTCGAACAGCCTTGCACGCCCGGGAATCCCATAGGCCTTCAAAGAAGGAGAAACAGCAAGACAGATCGTCTTTTCGGTGCGGCTCGTGTCAGCTACGACAAGATTCGTCTTTAACGGATCGAGCCGCCGCTCCGCGCACTCCACGGAGGCATAGAAGGACTTGAGATCGATCGCAACATAAATTCTGTTTTTCAAGTCCATCACCTCCGTTTTTTATTTTACCATGCTTCGGTGATTTCTACAAGCAGTTGTGTGAACAATCGCACAGGTATCCATTCGAGTAAGAAAATTTGTGTTTAGCGAGCTGATTTCTAAAGCCTCCCCTTGTGAGGGTAGCGAAGCGGCTGC
>JAKSPM010000114.1 GCA_024404825.1 Clostridia bacterium | reverse complement strand
ATGCACCGGAAAAAGTTTCGATATACGCTTCGCGTTCGATATGTGTTTCGCACTCGATATATATTTCGTATTCGATATGCGCTGCAAGCAAGCGGCACTCCCCCGCTGTGGCGCGTCAATCCGCAACGTCCTATTGACGGACTCGGATTTGGTCATTATAATGGCAGTATTCTGTAGCACGGAGGCAAGCTTTGCCTTATGACGATCATTGATACACACGCCCATATCTTCCCCGAAAAAATCGCCTCTGCCGCAGCGACCGCAACCGGAAAATTCTATGCCACCGCGCAGACGCCGACAAGGCCCTCGCTTGCAAGCATGATTTCCCACGACGGCACCGCAAAAGAGCTCCTTGCCTGTGCGAAGGATGCCGGGATCACGAAGCTGCTTGTTTTCTCCTGCGCCACGGCGGCAAAGCAGGTCGATCCCATTATCGACTTTATCGCCCGCGAATGTGCCGAGCACGAAAAATTTCTCGGTGCCGGTACGATGCACATCGACTACCCCGATTTTGAAGCCGCCTGCAGCCGGATGCTTTCTTTGGGACTTCGCGGCATCAAGCTCCACCCTGATATTCAGGGCTTTGCCGTGGACGACAAAAGGCTGCTGCCGCTGTATGAGATCATGCAGGCAAAAGGAATGTATCTGATTTCCCATACAGGGGATAACCGTTATCAGTATTCCAATCCCGGGCGGCTGAAAAAGCTTGCCGAGCAATTCCCGAAGATGAATTTCATCTGCGCCCACTTCGCCGGTTGGTCGGAATGGGAGCTTGCAAGAACGCTGATGCGGTGTGAAAACATCTACATGGACACCAGCTCCACGATTGGTTTCTCCGACCCGGAGACCGCAAAATGCGCCTTTTCCGCCTTTGACCCCACACACATTTTCTTCGGCACGGACTACCCCATGTGGGATCCGAAGACGGAGCTCGAAAGCATTTTGTCCCTTGGCCTGCCCGAGGAGATCCTGGAGGGCGTGCTGCATACGAATTTCGAACAATTCCTGAAACAGTATCCATCAGCCGTCGGCTGATTTATAAGCTCCGTCAAGGATCTTCCCTGAAAATGTGACACAAAAAACAGAGGCTCGCCCTGCGTTAAGCTTCTGCTTTTTGCAATTACCGCCAGTACGCAGTATTCTCCCACTCATAGGGCGTTTTCATCAAGGGCAGGCTTGTGCGCATTTCGCGAGCAATTTCCCTCCCCTTTCGACTTTACGGGGGTCATCATTGCAGTCGCCTTCATTATATACGGTGTTCTGATGCCGGTAATATGGTTCAGTTATTTTGGAAGAAGGAACAGCCGAACCGGAGAGATTTGCTGTCTTGAGCGCGTAAAGATCGTTGGCGGCTCGACTGTGAAGCACTATATCAACACACAGGACATGAGCGGTCTGGCAACGATCGTTCGGTACGTCTTGGGCGGCAAAGAATACTCAGTGCAGTTAATGCTCCCTGACGGAACGCTGAAGACCTTTGAGACCGCAAAAGAAGTGTATGATGTGATTGCCAAGAACATCATCGGTGCAGCATACTGCGACGGAACGTATCTGCTCCGGTTTGACAGAGAGTAGCACGATAGAAATACAAAAGCAATTCCCGAAGATGATTTTTTAACAGAAAGGACGACACTTATGAAACGACTGATTTCTCTGATTGTTGTAATTGCTCTCGCAATCGGTTGTCTGCCGATAATGAATGCCATGGCCGCAGGCAGCACCGTGGTCTATGACGGCAACACCATGGCGCCCTTTGCCGGACGCACCAAAGAGGAAATTGCCTTGCGCTACTGCGATGCCCGTTATGCAAGTGACGACTATCTGAACGGCACCTCGGCAAGCTATTATTCGCGGATGCCTTCGTTCAATGCCCCCTATGATCAGGGTGCCTTGCGCAAAGGTACAACGGATGTCATGAACGCCATGACAAATTACTACCGCTGGCTTGTCGGTGTACAGCCGATGACGAAGCTGACGGAAAGCAACGACAGCCTGCAAAAGGGCGCTTTCGTCCGAAACTGGCAGTTCTCCCACGCTGTCAACTCTGCTTTTAAGCCCGCCGATATGGATCAGGCGCTTTGGGATGCAGGCGCGAACGTTTCGCACAACATCCTTGCAATGGGTTATACGCCGAGCGGCTCGATCGCAGGCTGGCTCAACGAGGGCTATTCCCGCTCCACTTCTCAGTGGGGAACCATGGGACACAGAACCACCATTCTCAATGCCTCGTATTCCGGAATCAGCTACGGATATAGCGGAAATATTGCGATCGGCGTAACGACCGGAATCACCAACACCTGGGGCTCCAATGCCTTTGCCGCATATCCTGCCCCCGGCTATATGCCCTGCAATGAGATCAGGCCCTTGACCTCTGCCTGGTCTGTGGAGCTCAACCCCGCCGTGCTTTCCTGTACGGATGCCTCCAAGGTCACGGTGACGGTGACCGATCTTCGCACGAATAAGAGTTACGTATGCACGAACGCCAACGGTATGGGACAGTTCTCCAAGTCTGCGCTCAACTTTGTGCAGCCCGAAGCGTCCGGCACTTCCTATGCCGACGGTGACAGCTTCCATGTGGAAATCACCGGACTGACGGATGTAAAAAGCGGAAATGCCGCAAAGCTCGTCTATACCGTGAACTTTTTTAACATAAAAGACTATGGCCATTCCTACGCAACGAAGTATTCCATAAATAACGGCTGGTCCTTGCTGCATCTGACACAGTCGGCAGCCACCGAGCAGACGCTTGCGATGATCGCTTCCATTCTGCCGGACGAGGTCGTTGTTACAACGGAGCTCGGCAGCACGGCAACGGTGCCTGTGGGCGGAACGTGGAAGCTGGACACGGCGAACCAATGCTGGACGAATACGGTCAATGAAAAGGATCTGCCGAAGAATGTCACAGACCCGAACGGTGTTCTTTCCGAGGTGCGGATCAGCTATCAGATCGACAGCTACACAGGCTCGTTCAGTTTGGGCATCACCAGTGCGCGCGCCGGCGACAGCTCAACGATTTCCATGTGGCGGTATATGGTGTCTACCGACACGGCACAGCTCTTCCGTATCTGCGGCAATGATGCGGATGGCTATACGGCGGAGCTGATGGCTGACAACCATTCGGAAAGCTTCGCGGAAAACGCAAGCGGCTATTGGACCTGGGAAAAAACCTGGCAGATGGAGGACAGCGGCACATGGCTCGGACTGTATTCCAGCGGCATCTTCCAGGAAGCCTATATTGCCGGCATCTGTGAGCTTACTATGCTTTGCCCCCATACCGATACCTATCAGGAAACCAAACCTGCAACCTGCACCGAAAGCGGCAGCGAGCAGACGATCTGCCGGGATTGCGGCGAAGTGGTAAGCAGCAAGGAGATTCCTGCTTTGGGATGCGCCGTGTCTGTCTGGACAGTGTCTGCCGTGCCTACCGAGACGCAGGCGGGCGCGATCTGCGGCACCTGTACCCGCTGCGGTGAAAGCCATACGGTCACGCTTCCCGTTTTGGACGAATACAACTATACCTTCACGGAAAAGAAGCCGGTGACCTGCACCGAAGACGGTGTGATCTGTTTTACCTGGAACAACACGGCATACGGAACGATCCGCTTCGATATGACCGTTGAGGCGATCGGACATTATTACACCGAGCTGATTTATCTTGCGGACTGCACGCATGATGGCAGCATCACCCACACCTGCCTTTTCTGCGGTGACAGCTACACGGAAGTCATTGAAGCTTACGGACATGACATGACGCAAACCGTCGTACCGCCGACCTGCACGGAAGCGGGCTATATTCTGGATGTTTGCAGCCGCTGCGGCAAAGGTACCCGCGCAGATACCGCGCCGGCACTCGGGCACGATTTTGTTGACGGCATCTGCACGCGCTGCGGTGCAGCGTTCGATCCCTGCGAAGGCTATACGGACATCGACCGGAGCAAATGGTATCACGAGGCGGCGGATTTTGTGATCGAACGCGGACTGATGCAGAGCACGCAAACCGATGCTCTGACCTTTGAGCCGAACACGCCCTGCACAAGAGCAATGATCGTCATGATCCTCTACAACATCGCAGGCAATCCCGATGTGTCCTACGTGGCTAAGTTCCCGGATGTCCCGGACGGAAAATGGTACACGAGCGCTGTGATGTGGGCTTACCGAAACGGTATCGTGAACGGCTATGGAGACGGCAGCTTCGGCCCAAACGACAAGGTGACGAGAGAACAGATGGCAGTCATCCTGAAGGGCTATGCCGACTCTCTCGGCAAGGACACAAGCAAGCAGGCTGACCTTTCTAAGTTCCCGGACGGCGGCAAGGCAACATGGTCGAAGGACTATCTCTGCTGGGCAGTTGCCGAAGGTCTCATCAACGGCAAGGCGCAGGACGGACAGACATACCTTGACCCGCAGGGGCTAGCCTCCCGCGCAGAGGTCGCCGCACTGATCCGCAGCTTCGTTCTGAACATCCTCGATGCATAAAAGAAACCGCACTGCAAAA
>JAKSPM010000113.1 GCA_024404825.1 Clostridia bacterium | reverse complement strand
CAGCTTCCTGCACCACCAACTGCCTGGCTCCCATGGCTAAGGCTCTGAACGATTATTCTCCCATCGTCTCCGGCATCATGACCACCGTTCATGCTTACACCGGCGACCAGATGCCTCTCGACGGCCCGCAGAGAAAGGGCGACCTTCGCCGTTCCCGTGCAGCTGCTGTGAACATCGTTCCCAACTCCACCGGCGCAGCAAAGGCAATCGGCCTGGTTATCCCCGAACTGAACGGCAAGCTCATCGGCTCTGCTCAGCGTGTTCCCACTCCCACCGGCTCCACCACTATCCTGGTCGCAGTCGTCAAGGGCAAGGACATCACTGTTGAAGGCATCAACGCAGCAATGAAGGCACAGGCAAACGAATCCTTCGGCTACAACGAAGATCAGATCGTTTCCTCCGATATCATCGGCATGCGCTTCGGCTCTCTGTTCGATGCAACCCAGACCATGGTCAGCAAGATCGACGATGACACCTATCAGGTTCAGGTCGTTTCCTGGTACGACAACGAAAACTCCTACACCAGCCAGATGGTTCGCACCATCAACTACTTCACCGAGCTCCTGTAAGAGATCCACGGGATCGCCGTTACGGCGATCCCGTTTTTCTTTTCCCCTCTGCCGCCCTGCCGATTTGCGCGCAGCAAAGATGCCTGCTCCTCTTTGCGATGGCAGGGCGGCTCCCTAAGCAGAGGAAAGCTGAACCCAAGCCAGCTGTGCGCGGTTCTTTTGGACGCTTTTCGGCTTATTGTCCTTGCCTTGCGTAGAAAAATAACTTGCTTTTTTCTGAAAATCAGGTAAAATAATCCTGTCCCGATGTTGCTGGGAGTAGAAACAGCGCGTTAAGTGCCGGTCGGATGGGAGGTTGCCGCCGGACGAAAGAGATCTTCTCTGCGGTGCTGTCTTCGCAACCGCCTGCGCAACAAGGCAGAACTCTGCCATGAGGAAACACGGCTTTCGTGTTCCCTTGACGCCCTGCGTTTTGATGGGCGTAGCATTGGGATACCTATATTTCCAACCTCCTCCGAAAGGGAGGATTTTTTATGTCCAAAAATGGAAAAACCGGCTTTACTGCCAAACGAATTGCAATCGATGCGCTTTTTATCGCCTTAGAATTTGCATTGAGTATGCTTTCGTCTCATTTGGAATTCGGCGGCGTGAAAATTACTCTGGTATCTCTGCCAATCATTCTGTGCGCCCTGCTCTATGGGCCAATCGACGCGGCAATTATTGCTTTTTTGGGCGAGCTTTTGATGCAGATGCTCTCCTGGGGCTTCACACAGACCACGCTTTTATGGTGCCTGCCGGAGACCGTCCGTGCTGTTATTTTAGGCACCGGGCTTCTTTGGGCAAGAAAGACCTTGCTTGTCGATCAGCCGATCAGAAGCCATGTACTGTATTATGCGATCTGCGTTTTTGCCGCCGCGGTCACATCTGTCTGCAATACCACGGTCTATTACATCGATGCGAAAATGTTCGGCTATTATAATTACGCCCTGATTTTCGGTGTATTTTGGTTGCGGCTCGTGGTTGGCACCGTAATCGGTGCGCTGCTCGGTGCACTTGCACTTCCGCTTGCAAGACGCCTGCGTGCGGCGAAAGTGTCCTAAAGGAGTATCAGCATGACCGGATTTGACGCAATTAACTATATCCATTCCTACGGCTGGCGCGGGTCGATCCCCGGGCTTTCCCGTACCTTTGAACTGCTGCACCGTATCGGTGATCCGCAGAAAAAAACAAAATTCATTCACATCGTCGGCACCAACGGCAAGGGCAGCACGGCGGCGATGCTCGCTTCCGTCCTGCAAAAGGCCGGCTATGTTACGGGGCTGTATACATCCCCCTATATACTGACCTTCCATGAGCGAATGCAGGTAAACGGGGAGATGATCTCCGACGACGAGCTTGGCCAAATCACCGAGTTCGTCATGCCGCACGCAGAGGCAATGGAAGATCACGCTACCGAATTTGAGCTGGTTACTACGATTGCCTTGGAGTATTTTGCCCGCCATCACTGCGATATCGTGGTCTTAGAGGCCGGCATGGGCGGCGAGATGGACTCCACCAATGTCATCGACAGCCCGGAAATTGCCGTTTTTACGAATATCGGCCTCGATCATACCGAATATCTCGGCGATACGATGGAGAAAATCGCAAAGACCAAGGCGGGAATCCTAAAGCAGGGCAGTGATGCTGTCTGCTATCGCGGCACGCCGTCGGTCGAGACGGTGCTCGAAGCAGCCTGTGCAGAAAAAAATATTCCGCTTCATAAAGCGGATTTTGATTCTATCGTTTCCAAAACGCACGGCTTGGAGGGCCAGACCTTCGATTTCGGCAGACGGAAAAATCTCTTTTTGCCGCTTCTAGGCGACCATCAGCTTTATAATGCAGCGGTCGTCCTGACGACGCTTGATGTGCTGAAAACACGCGGCTGGCGGATCACGGAGGAAAATATCCACGAGGGTCTGCGCAAGGTGCGTTGGCCGGGCAGGTTTGAAGTAATTCGCCGCGAGCCTTTGTTCATCGTAGATGGCGGTCACAACCCCCAGTGCATGGAGGCTTTAGCCCAGAACATCCGGCAATATCTGAACGGCAGGGACCTGACGGTTTTAACAGGCGTCCTGCGCGATAAGGACTACACCGACATGTACCGCCTTGTTGCACCGTTTGCCGCCCGCTTTGTCACGGTCACGCCTCCGAATCCCAGAGCCTTGACGGCAGAAGAGCTGGCGGAAGAATTAAAGCTCTTTGCCAAACCGATCGAGACTGTCGGAGATGTCCGGCAGGGCGTCCGCAGAGCAATTTCCCTTGCGGGCAAAGACGGTGTCGTACTCGCTTTCGGAAGCCTCTACATGGTCGGAGACATTCGCGACGAAGCTGTGAAATAATAATAAGCGCATCTGTGATCTTTCACAGATGCGCTTTTCTGATGGTATTATTTGCGAATGTCCGGATCAAGTACCGAAGTAGCTGAAGTGCATATAGTCTTTGTACCCGTTGCGCCAGTAGATGCCGCGGGTGAAGCCATATTTGTTGAAAACTTGTTCGACCTCGCCGCCGACCGCAAAGGAGTATTCGCTGTTTGCCGGGTCAAAGAATTTGCCGACCAGAACGGAGCCGCTCGGGCTGACATAGGGGTTTTCGTCGGGGTTGATGTCGATCGCTAAGCCTACGGTGTGCTCACTCTTGCCGTCAATGCGGAAGCCGCCGAGCGAATGAACGGGAGGCTTGGAGGGAAGCGCATAGAGATCTTCAAAAATCGCCTCGACCGTGTCTGCAATGTTTTCGTGGACAGTCAAGGACCAGGTGCGTGTGTATTTTTCGCCGCTCGAGTTAATGTCCCAGGTTTTGACCTGAATGGTCTTCATGTGCGGTGCGGCCTGATTATAGGTCTGATAGACAAGCCGCGGATCGGCGACATAGCTGCCGAAAATGCGGATGCACTTTTCGTTGTAGCTCTCGCCTGCGTGGGCAATATTGGAATTTTCAAGTGCAGTGACCTCGACTGTGGCGGAAAGCCCATTGCAGGTCGTTGCCGTGATGATGGCCTTACCGGCGCTTTTCCATTTTAAGGTAGCCGTTGCACCTGCGCCGACGACATCCACGATCGCGGAATTGCTGGAAGACCAGCTAACGGATTTGTTGAAAGCCTCGACCGGCGTAACCTCCGCATAGAGCGAAACGCTGCCGTGCTGGTTGATATTCACGCGAGGCGTGACAATGGAGATACCGGTGGGCGCAATCAGCTCCTGCTCCGACGGCGGGACAAGCGCCTGCTTCAGCTTTGAAAAAACAACACTGCACTCTGCACGGGAGGCCTTGCCTTTGGGATTATAGCGGAAGGTGCCGTTGCCGTTGTCAATGCCATTGAGAATGCCGGTAATGCGCAGGATCGTCACACCGTCCAATGCCCAGCTCGCAATGGAGCCGGTATCGCTGAATTCCTGCAAATTCGGTGTTTCGTTGAGTGAAGTGATCTGATAGCTGAGATTCATGATGAGGTTCGAAACAAACGCGGCCATCTGCTCGCGCGTCACATCCTCGTTCGGACTGAAATCCCCGTTTCCGGTACCGCTTGTGATCCCGTTGCGTACCGCCCAGAGAACATAGGGTGCATACCATGCGTCGGGCATGACATCCGAAAACTGACGGTGTGCTGCAGCTCCCGGCCACTGTTCCGCATCAATGTTGATAAGACGTCCCAAAACGGTCACAAACATGGCTCGTGTCATGGGGATCTCGGGGGAGAAGGTCGTGCCGTCGCCGGTACCGTAAAACAGGCCGAGCTGCGTGACCTGCTCAATATAAGGTCTTGCCCAATAATCTTCGCCAACGTCAACATACGGAAGCATTTCCTCCTCCGTCTCCTCGTCTGCTACAGCATAGAGCAGCATGGAAACCGAGAGCAAAATACATAGAAAAAGCGCAATCAGTTTTTTGAACATATCTTGTGCCTCCTTTTTTCTCGACAACATTATACAGTATCTTTTCTGATAATGCAAGCAAGATGAAATATTCACCAAAAACAGCGC
>JAKSPM010000112.1 GCA_024404825.1 Clostridia bacterium | reverse complement strand
TTTTTATGCAATCAATCAGATGTCCTTGCGGTTGATAACGCGCTTGACATAGGTGGTATGCAGCAGGTGATGTGCCTTTTCCGAGCCCGGCTCACCGAGGTATTCGGCGTAGAGTTCCTTGATGGCGGGGTTCTCATGGGACTTGCGGATGGTGTTGGCAGCATCGATGTTATACAGCACCTTTGCACGTTCTGCGCGAACATCCGTGAAGTTACGGACAGATGCGTGTACCTGGGGCTGACCGCCGCCGTTGACACAGCCGCCGGGGCAGGCCATGATCTCGATGAACTGATAATCCTTTTCACCGCTCTTGACCATGTCGAGCACCTTGCGTGCATTGGCAAGGCCGCTTGCAACTGCAACATTGACCTTCAGACCTGCGACCTCGTAGGCAGCTTCCTTGACGCCTTCGACGCCGCGGACATCCGTAAAGTCGAGGTTCTTCAGCTCTTCGCCGGTGAGGGTCTCAACGGCAGTACGCAGAGCAGCTTCCATAACGCCGCCGGTCGCACCGAAGATGACAGCAGCGCCGGAGCCGAGGCCGAGGGGACGGTCAAACTCTTCATCGGGCAGGTCGTTGAAGCGGATGCCTGCCTTCTTGATCATGCGGGCAAGCTCACGGGTGGTGATGGCGATATCGACGTCGGGCATACCGTTGGCATCCTGATCGTCGCGGCCGATCTCAAACTTCTTGGCAGTACAGGGCATGACGGAGACCATGACGATGTTCTTCGGGTCGACGCCGTTCTTTTCTGCCCAGTAGCTCTTTGCGATCGCGCCGAACATCTGCTGCGGAGACTTGCAGGAGGACAGGTTTTCAGTGAATTCGGGGTAGTAGTGTTCGCAGTACTTGACCCAACCGGGGCTGCAGGAGGTGATGAGGGGCAGCTTGCCGCCGTTCTTCACACGATCCAGGAACTCCGTTGCCTCTTCCATGATGGTGAGGTCTGCTGCGAAGTTGGTATCAAAGACCTTATCGAAGCCGAGACGGCGCAGTGCTGCTGCCATCTTGCCCTCGACATCGGTGCCGATGGGAAGACCGAAGGCTTCGCCGAGGCCTGCACGGACTGCCGGAGCGGTTTCCACGAGGACGATCTTGGTCGGGTCATTGATGGCCGCAAACACGTCGTCGGTGAAATCCTTTTCGTACAGAGCGCCGGTCGGGCAGGCGGTGATGCACTGGCCGCAGGAGACGCAACTGGTATCTGCCAGATCCATCTCGAATGCACAGCCGATGGAGGTCTTGAAGCCGCGGTTGTTGGCGCCGATGACACCGATACCCTGATTCTTTTCGCAGGCTGCAACACAGCGGCGGCAGAGGATGCACTTGCTGTTGTCGCGGATCATGTGGGCTGCGGATTCGTCATACTGTGCTTCAGATCTTGCACCGTCGAACTCGCCCTCGTTGTCTACGCCGTATTCACGGCAGAGCTCCTGAAGCTCGCAGTCGCCGCTGCGGACGCAGGACAGGCAGCTGCGGTTATGGTCGGAGAGGATGAGCTTGAGGGTCTTTCTGCGGTATTCCATGACCTTGGGGCTGTTGGTGGTGATCTCCATCAGAGAGCCGTCTTTTCTCGGGGGCTCGATGGGGTAAACGCAAGCAGCGCAGAGATTTCTTGCGCCCTTGACTTCTACAACGCACATACGGCAGGCGCCGATGCCGTTGATATCCTTGAGGTAGCAGAGAGTGGGGATGTTGATACCCGCCATTCTGGCAGCTTCCAGAATGGTCGTGCCCTTGGGAGCAGTCACTTCAATGCCGTTGATTTTTACTGTGTATTGTTCCATGATCTGTTCCTCCTTACTTCTTGCTGATTGCCTTCAGCTTACAGTTGCCCATGCAGACGCCGCACTTGACGCACTTGTCGGGGTCAATTTCAACAGAAGCCAGCTTGTGTCCCGGAGCGATGTAATCGGTACGGGTAATCGCACCTGCGGGGCAGTTCTTCATGCAAAGGCCGCAGCCGATGCACTTGTCCTTGTCGATCTCGAAATGCAGCAGATCCTTGCAGACACCTGCCGGGCAGCGCTTTTCGACGATGTGAGCGATATACTCGTCACGGAAGTAGCGCAGGGTGGAAAGAACGGGGTTGGGAGCCGTCTGGCCAAGACCGCAGAGGGCGTTTGCCTTGATGTAGTTGCAGAGCTCTTCCATTGCGTCAAGGTCTTTCAGCTCGCCCTTGCCGGAGGTGATCTTTTCAAGCAGCTCAAGCAGACGCTTCGTGCCGATACGGCAGGGAGTGCACTTGCCGCAGGATTCGTCAACAGTGAACTGCAGGAAGAATTTTGCAATATCGACCATGCAGTTGTCTTCATCCATGACGATCAGGCCGCCGGAGCCCATCATGGAGCCGATGGCAAGCAGGCTGTCGTAGTCCATCGGGGTGTCGATCAGGCTTGCGGGGATGCAGCCGCCGGAGGGACCGCCGGTCTGAGCAGCCTTGAACTTCTTGCCGTTGGGGATGCCGCCGCCGATCTCTTCGATGACCTCACGCAGCGTGGTGCCCATGGGGATTTCAACAAGGCCGGTGTTATTGATCTTGCCGCCGAGTGCAAAGACCTTGGTACCCTTGGACTTTTCCGTGCCCATTGCGGCAAACCAATCTGCACCCTTGAGGATGATCTGCGGGATGTTTGCCCAGGTCTCAACGTTGTTGAGGATGGACGGCTTCTGGAACAGACCCTTTTCTGCGGGGAACGGAGGACGGGGTCTCGGCTCACCGCGGTTGCCCTCGATAGAGGTCATAAGTGCGGTTTCCTCGCCGCAGACGAACGCACCTGCGCCAAGACGCAGACCGATGTCAAATTTGAAGCCGGTGCCGAGAATATTATCGCCGAGCAAGCCGTACTGATGTGCCTGATCGATGGCGATCTGCAGACGCTTGACGGCAATGGGGTACTCTGCACGGACATAGATGTAGCCCTGATTTGCGCCGATGGTGTAGCCTGCAATGGTCATAGCCTCGAGAACAGCATGGGGGTCGCCCTCAAGTACGGAACGATCCATAAATGCGCCGGGGTCGCCTTCGTCGGCGTTGCAGCAGACGTATTTCTGATCGTCATTGTAAGCCTTCGCGAACTTCCACTTCAGACCGGTGGGGAAGCCTGCGCCGCCGCGGCCGCGGAGGCCTGCATCCAGAAGGGTCTGAATGACATCGTCGGGCTGCATTTCGGTAAGGACCTTCTTTAAGGCCATGTAGCCGTCGAAGCCAATGTATTCGTCGATGTTTTCAGGGCTGATGCGGCCGCAGTTACGCAGCGCAACACGTCTCTGCTTGGAATAGAACTTCGTCTGGTCATAGCCGATGATGCCCTTGTCGGTCACGGTTTCATCGTAAAGGAAATCGGTGACGGGCGTGCCTTCCTTGAGGTGCTGCTTGACGATCTGCGGGATCATTTCTTCCGTTACGCGGGAATAGAAACAGCCTTCGGGATGGACGATCATAATGGGGCCGAGAGCGCACAGGCCGAAGCAGCCAGTCTTGATAATCTGGACCTCGTCGGTCAAGCCGTTCTTCGCCAGCTCTTCTTCGAGGCGTTTAATAAGCTTTTCACTGCCGGAGGAGGTACAGCCGGTACCGCCGCAGACGCAGATATGGATACGGTAATTTTCATCCATCTTGCCGATCATTTCTTCGGCACGGAAATGGACATGGGGAGCCATCCGGTCACGGATCGCTTCAAGCTCCTGAATTGAAATATTCGCCATTATAGTCTCCTCCTTATTCAATACTTGGCAAGGATGCCGGGGATCTCGTCAGCAGTCAGACGACCGTAAACGTCGTCGTTGATCATCATAACGGGAGCCAGACCGCAGGCGCCGACGCAGCGGCAGGAATCGAGAGAGAACTTGCCGTCAGCGGTGCATTCGCCTTCGCCGATGCCGAGTACCTCGGAGATCTTGTCATAGACAGCCTGGGAGCCCTTGACATAGCAAGCGGTGCCGAGGCAGACGGAGATCCGGTACTGGCCCTTGGGAGCAAGGGCAAACTGTGCATAGAACGTGGAGATTCCGTAGATTTTTTCGAGGGGCTCACCGGTCGCATCGGAAATGATGGTCTGAACTTCGATGGGAAGATAGCCGTAGATTTCCTGCGCCTGCTGCATAATGGGCATCAAAGAGCCGGGCTGATCCTTCAGCTCAGCGATGACTGCCAGCAGCTTTTCCTCTTGTTCCTTGGTTCCTTTGAACGGAACAGATGTCTTTTTACAAGCCATTTGGTTTATGATACCTCCTATTACAGGCTTTTACGCCTAGCATACACAGTTACTATATCAAATAAAACATATAAAGTAAAGCAATTCGACTGTTTTTGCTGATATTTTTTCCCGAAAAATGTTGCTAAAGCGCCCAGCATTTCCCGCCATCCAACCGTTTACCTCAATCGAGCGGCAAATGATTGTTTATACGCACAGGCCAATGGCTCCCCTTGTCAGGGGAGCTGTCACGCCTTTGGCGTGACTGAGGGGTAGAAAAGCCTTGATTTTGCAAGCTTTTTCGTGACTACCCCTCCGTCAAAATCTTCGATTTTGACACCTCCCCTGACAAGGGGAGGCTTTAGAGTCGGAACGGTAAATTTCTGTTTAGCGCAGCAAAGGCACCGCAGAGAGCTTTCTGCGGTGCCTT
>JAKSPM010000111.1 GCA_024404825.1 Clostridia bacterium | reverse complement strand
AATTCGCTGTGTACAAGATGGTAGCCGTTATTCTCCAAACAGCTTGTAAAGCCGATGTAGGTGGGGGAGTGGATGAGAATGTTGCCGCCGCGGGAGCACAGAACATTGACGGCGCTGACAAGCCCGCCGAGCACGCCGTTTTCGTAGCCGATGCAATCATCCGTCAGCCCGGTCACGCCGTTCCTTGTTTCCTGCCAAAAGCGGATCGCGTCATAATATTCCTTCCGAACGGGGAAATAGCCGTAAGCGGGATGGGCAACACGCTTTGCTATGGCTTCCGGGATAACGGGAGCCGTTGGGAAATTCATGTCGGCGACCCACATGGGAATCGGGTCAAAGCCGGGTCTCGGGAGAGAAGGTGAAAAACCGTCCTGCATCCCCAAACCGTCAATGGCGAGTGCATCCATGCCGGTGCGATCAAGCATCGTTCTAAAATCGTATCTCATGGTGACAGCTCCTTCAGATTTCTAGGCTTATTTTATCAGATACCAAGGCGAGAATCAACAGAAAAACCGCAGAACCGAAAGAATAAATCTGTGGAATCCTTGCAAAAGAAGCGTGTATTTGATAAAATATATTTAATAGGAATAAGGGCACTTTTCTGCCATTCCTGCAAAAAAAGCCGCGTCACCGTGCAGCAGTGACACGAACGAAAAGCCGGAGAAAACGATGGAACAAGTCAAAACCCCCTGGGCGGAACATTTGGGCGACATTCCGCTGCATCTTGAATATTTTGAGGGTACGATGTTCAGCGCGGTAGAGCGCATTGCAAAGAGGTACCCCGATCAGACGGCCTTTGACTTTATGGGCAGCAGTACGTGCTACCGTAAGCTGCTTTCCGAGACCGTCAAATGCGCGCGTGCGCTTAAGGCGCTCGGCGTCAGACCGGGAGAATGTGTCACCATCGCTATGCCGAACTGCCCGCAGGCGATCTATTTGTTCTATGCGGTCAACCTTGTCGGCGCGATCGCCAATATGATCCATCCGCTTTCTGCGGAAAAGGAAATCGAATTCTACCTCAATGAGGCTGAGAGCAAAACTGCAATCACCTTAGACCAGTTCTATGATAAATTTGCGCACATCCGTGGCAATACCGGGCTGAAAAACCTTGTGATCGCCTCCGTAAAGGATGCGCTTTCCCCTGTGAAAAAGGTAGGCTATGCACTCACCGAGGGCAGAAAGATCCCAAAGCTCCCGGCAGATGCACCGGTCATTTTCTGGAAAGACTTCCTGAAAAACGGGAGCAGCATCAAATCATCCGTCCGTGCCGAGCGCAGAAGCGAAGACCCTGCGGTGATCCTTTATTCCGGCGGCACCACCGGCACGACCAAGGGCATTGTCCTGACCAACCGCAACTTCAACGCCTTGGGGCAGCAGATCATTGCCACCAACCCGATGTTCCGCGTGGGTGACCGGATGCTGGCAGCCATGCCACTGTTCCACGGCTTTGGCCTCGGCGTGTGCATCCATGCTATGCTTTCGCAGGGCGGCAGATGTATCCTTATTCCGCGCTTTACCCCGAAGAGCTATGCAAAACAAATCACCAAATATAAATGCAGTTTCATCGCCGGCGTGCCGACGCTCTATGAGGCGCTGCTGCGTCTGCCGGGCATGGAAAAGGCGGATTTCAGCAGCTTAAAAGGCGTTTTCTCCGGCGGCGACTCTCTGTCGGTGGAACTGAAGAAAAAACTGGATGCCTATCTCCGTGACCACAACGCCTCCGTGCAGGTGCGCGAGGGCTACGGCACCACCGAGACCGTCACCGCCTGCTGCCTGACGCCCCCGCATATGTTCAAGGAGGGCTCCATAGGCCTGCCGTTCCCCGATACCTATATCAAGATCGTGAAGCCCGGCACCTCTGAGGAGCTTCCCTACGGCGATGAGGGTGAGATCCTGCTTGCAGGACCCACCGTCATGCTGGAATACAGGAAGCACCCCGAGGAGACTGCGCAGACCCTGCAGACCCATGCGGACGGTTTGACCTGGGTCTACACCGGCGATCTCGGCATAATGGATGCCGAGGGCTTCATCTACTTCCGTGGCCGTGCAAAGCGGATGATCGTCTCCTCCGGCTATAATATCTACCCCGGTCAACTGGAAAACATTTTAGATGCAAACGAGGCCGTGCAGATGAGCTGTGTGATCGGCGTGCCTGATCCCTATCGGATGCAGAAGGTCAAGGCCTTCGTCAAGCTTGCAGCCGGTGTGAGCGCAGATGAAACAACAAAACAAAAGCTTCTTGCCTATTGCAAAACGCATATCGCAAAATATGCCATGCCGTACGATATTGAGTTCCGGGAAGAGCTTCCCAAAACGCTGGTCGGCAAGGTTGCCTACCGCGTGCTGGAGCAGGAAGAGCTTGCCAAACGGGAGGGAAAGACCACATGACAGAGTTAGAACAAGCTGTATGCACCCTTCGTGCGGGAAACCACACCTGCGTGCTGCGCAAAAACGGAACAGAATATACCTCCGATCGGCGCGGCGTTGCACCGTTGCTGGAGCTGCTGCAGAAAGAAACCGACCTGGCGGGCGCAAGCTGTGCAGACCGGGTCATCGGCAACGGCGCGGCATATCTGTATGTGCTTTTGAAGGTCAAAGAGGTTTATGCCGAAATCATCAGCGAGCCTGCCGAAAAAACCTTGAAGCAGGCGGGAATATCCGTTTCCTATGACACCCTCGTGCCTGCCATCATGAACCGAACGAAAGACGGCTTTTGCCCTATCGAGCAGGCCGTGCAGGGTGCCGTTTCGCCTGAAAATGCTTTGGATTTGATCGAAAAACGGCTGAAAACCCTGAGATGAGAGAAAAATTGACTGAAATTATGGTAGACAATTGCAGAAAGTCTTGTTATACTTTACCTAAAGTTACACAAGATATTGAGAGGAGCAAAAACATATGAAGTGTCCTTATTGCGGCTTTCAAGAGAGCAAGGTCGTTGATTCCCGTCATTCGGATGATTGCACAAATATCCGCCGCCGCAGAGAATGTCTTTCCTGCCAGAAGCGTTTTACCACCTATGAAACCGTCGAAAGCCTGCCGGTGATCGTTGTCAAGAAGGACAACAGCCGTCAGTCGTTTGACCGCAACAAGATCCTCAACGGCATGGTCCGTGCGTGTGAAAAGCGCCCGGTCTCCATGGCGGAGATGGAAGCAGCCGTGACCGATATCGAGCAGATCATTCAAAACTCTTTGGAACGCGAGGTCAAGAGTGAAAAGATCGGCGAGCTGGTCATGGAGCGCCTGAAGCCTCTGGATGAAGTCGCTTATGTCCGTTTCGCTTCGGTTTACCGCCAGTTCAAGGACATCAACAGCTTCATGCACGAGCTGAATAAGATCCTCGAAGAAAAATAAGAAATAAAATATCCACCTGCAAAATGGTGGATATTTGTATTATGTATAATGTTTGTCAAATCCTAAATCATGACACAATGCAAGGACAATAAACCGAAAAGCATCCAAAAGAGCCGAACACAGACGGCTTGGGATCAACTTTTCTTGGCATAAAACAAAAAAGGAGGAACGATTTATGCAGGATACTTCTCTGATTTTTATCGGCATCGCAGCAGCGATTCTTCTGCTCTTTTTCTTCAAAAATGTATTTGTGGTCAAGCAGTCTCATGCCTTTGTTATCGAACGTCTCGGTGCATTCCATAAGGTTTGGGGCGTCGGCTTCCATGTAAAGCTTCCGTTCTTTGACAGAATCTCCAAGCGCGTGTCCCTCAAAGAGCAGGTGCTGGATTACCCTCCGCAGCCCGTAATCACCAAGGATAATGTCACCATGCAGATCGATACGGTCGTCTATTTTCAGATCACCGACCCCAAGCTCTACACCTATGGTGTCGAGCTGCCCATGGTCGCCATGGAAACCCTGACCGCCACGACCCTTCGTAACATCATCGGCGATCTTGAACTTGACCAGACCCTGACTTCCCGTGACATCATCAATACCAAGATGCGCGTCATCCTCGATGAAGTGACCGACCCGTGGGGCATCAAGGTCAACCGCGTTGAGCTGAAAAACATCCTGCCTCCTGCGGATATTCAGAATTCGATGGAAAAGCAGATGAAGGCAGAGCGTGACAGACGTCAGGCCATCTTACAGGCAGAGGGTCAGAAGCACTCTGCGATCCTTGTCGCCGAGGGCGAAAAGGAATCTGCAATTCTGAAGGCAGATGCCGAAAAACAGGCGGCAATTTTGAAGGCAGAGGCAGAAAAGCAGTCCAAAATCTTAAAGGCAGAGGGCGAAGCACAGGCCATTGTTGCCATTCAGAAGGCACAGGCTGACGCCTTGAAGCTGCTCAATGAGGCCGCGCCCAATGACCAGGTCATCAAGCTCAAGGCCTTGGAGGCCATGCAGGTCGTCGCAGACGGTCAGGCCACCAAAATCGTTATCCCCAGTGAAATTCAGGGCTTAGCCGGCCTTGCGACCGGCATCGTCGAAGCCGCAAAGAAATAAGCAGAATTTGCGTCCGCAGCTGAACGGTCTTGACGTTCCGCAAACAAAGGCTTTTCGGTGCGGTCAAGACTGCACCCTACGCGATTGCAGCAGACGCATCTTATACAAATTAAACCGCTTTTGCCATATTCGGCAAAAGCGGTTTTTCTGTGTAACCGTGTGTATGCAAGCCGCAAAAGAC
>JAKSPM010000110.1 GCA_024404825.1 Clostridia bacterium | reverse complement strand
CGTCTTTGCCCAATCGGGAACGGTCTTGCCATCGGGGAATTCATCAAGGTCTGCGAGCTCCGTTGTATCCTTGCCCTGGAACTCTGCCAGCTTATAGAAGAACATCGCAAGCTCCTGACGGGTGACATTCCCGTTCGGGTCAAAGATGCCTTCACCCTTGCCGGAAGCAAGGCCTTCCTTTGCGCACCATTCGATCGCACCCGTATACCAAACACCCTCGGCAACGTCGGTGAAGGTGCCCTGATATTCGAGCACTTCGCCGCTGCCGGCGATGCGATAGAGGATGGATGCGACCATCGCTCTGGAAACATTCGTCGTCGGCTCAAAGGTCTTAACTTCCGTGCTTGTGGAGCCCATGAGGCCTGCATTGATAACAAAGTCCGCGGCAGAATGATACCATGCCTCTCGGTCTACATCCGTATAGTCGATGCACGGGCAGCCGGTCGCGGGAACGGGGGCAGTATAATTATCGGTAAAGGATGCACCGCAGCGCGAGCAGATATGAAGATCATAGCCGCGCTCTGTTTCGGTGGGTGCGATGACCTCTACATGGTAGTCGTGGCCGAGCGGATCGATCGGCTCTGTCTTTGTTTCGCCGCAGAGCGTGCAGGTGTAGAGGGTCTTGCCCTGCTGCGTGCAGGTCGGCGCCTTCTGCTCTACGCCGTCATTCCATACGTGCTCACAGTTGCTTTGGAGCTCCGTGGTATAGCGGATCTTATTGGAAAGATTGTAGCAATACAGTGCATAGTAGGTCTTGTCTTGCGTGAGTGTCACTCGGCTTCCGGCTGTCACATAGCTCGGCCGCATCTGGGTATCCTCGCAGGGCGCATTTGCCCAACCGACAAATTTATAATTATATTTGTCTGCCGCAGGGGTGCCCTTGGGCTCCGGGAATTCGATCTGCTCTCCGGCATAGACCGAAATCGGCTCACAGCTGACACCCTCCGGGACAACGAAGGACGCTGTGACCTTTTGAAGCTCGGAGAAGGAAATGGTGACGGTACAGTCGGCGGTGACATTGGAAACGGTAAACTGGTTGCCGCTTTGCGTCACCTTGCACGCACCCTCGGGAGAGACGGTATAGCCGTCTGCCGCATAGCCCTGCTTCGGAGTAGCGGTGATGGTGTTGCCGCTCATGGAGACGGTGCCTTTTGTATTATCTGCCGAGACGGCATTGACGGTATGGCTCACCGAGCTTCCGAAAAGTGTCCAGTCGGAATTGACCGTCTGATAGTTATCAACATTGCCATGGCCGGGATAAACATCCTGATTGGAAACGACGATCGGGAATGCCGCATAGTTTTTGATGGCGGTGGAATAGTTCTTGCAGCCCATGCCCGGGTCCCAGCTGCCGTGTTTGGACTTCATAGCGGAGATGGCATCGGCAACGGTCGCGCCGTTTTTCAACTGCGTCCAGCAGGTCTGCTCATAGTCATAGTCGCCGTCAAAGGTGACGGACTGGGAATAGCCGTAGACAACGCCGACACCCTGCTCACGCAGAGGCTTTTCCAAGCCGTCCGTTGCCATGCCGAGGCAGATCGCCATCCAGACGAGGTTGTTGGGTGCCTTCTTTTCCATGTGGTTGGTAATGGCAGTGCCATCTACATAATAGTCTCCGTAGGAAGAGAATGCGTGGTAATAGGTACCGAACTCACCGGTAGCCTTTGCCTTATCTGCAGAGGTGACACCGGTACCGGTTGCAATCAGCAGATATGAGGTATTGGCTTGGGAGGTATAGTCCTCGCCCCAGCCTGCGTAGTCGGTGTCACCGTGGCTGTCGAAAATGACGACCGCGCTGCTCTCCAACGCATCGGCGATCACATCGATCGTAGCACTGCTCGTTTTATAGAGTGTGTATGTACCGCCGGTCGCCGCCGCAATGCTCTTGCCTTCGTTCTGATACTGCTTGGTGAAGCTGGAATCCGTTCCGTAGAACGGCTCAATGACAACAACATCTTTTGCATCGGGATTGTTGCCCCGCGTTGCATAGGAGATCGTCTCGACCCCGCCGGTCAGGTCGGCATCGGCAGACACCGTTCTGTTGACCTGACGTTCGCGAATCCGCGGGGAATAGCCACAGACCTCTCCGTCCTTGGTTTCCCAGAAGAGGAAATCTCCGTGGCGCACCAATGTGCCCTTGCGGTAGGCAGAGGAAGCCTCAACCACTTTGACCACATCATCAATGATGGCGGCGAAGTCATCTTCCGTGACCTTTTCGCCGCGCTTCGGGCGGATCTTGGAATCTTCAAGCTGTTTCAGCTGCTGCCAAAGGTCTTCGGCAGTATCACATTTTGCCGCAAGCGCGGCGGTAGGAAGGAGCCCCAGTGCCATCACAAGGACAAGGAGCATTGCAAGTAATCTTTTCATGTTTTTCTCCGGATGTTTCATATATTTTCCTGCAGCCAGCTTTGCAGGGCAAGTCTGCCTTCCTCCGACATGGGGAAGGTCTGCTCCTGCTCGACTTCACTGCATTCGTAGCAGAGCTGTCCGTGCCAAAGCTCGGCACGGATGGAGCTCTCAGCCATATTGACCTCTTTTTTGTTCAGCATCACGACGTTCGGCGAAATTTTGAACCGAAGCGCCCCGCAGCTGCCCGTAAAGACGTTATCCATGGCAAAGGTATGTAAGGTGGGAAGGTAAATCTCAGTCATCGAGACCGTCCTTTACGAGCTCTTCCATTTCATCAAGCAGCTCGCCGAAGAGGCTGAGTGCCGAGTTGACGGGGTCGGGCGTGGACATATCCACACCGGCGCCCTTGAGCAGGTCGATGGGGTCCTTGCTGCAGCCGCCGGACAGGAATTCCAGGTAATCCTTGACTGCCGGAGCGCCCTCCTTGAGGATGCGGCGGGACAGCGCGATGGCGGCAGAATATCCGGTGGCATACTGGAAGACATAGTAGTTATAGTAGAAGTGCGGGATGCGCTCCCATTCGTGGGAGATCTCGTCGTCAATGACAACACCGTCGCCGTAGTAGAGTTCATTGAGCTTCTTATATTCCTCGCACATCCGCTCGGCGGTCAGCGCAACGCCCTCCTGGTTGAGTTTGCCGAGAATCATTTCAAATTCCGCAAACATTGTCTGACGGTACAGCGTGCCCTTGAACTGGTCGAGGAAGTGGTTGATGAGGTAGATGCGCTCTTTCTTATCGGTGGTCTTGCCGAGCAGGTATTCCATGAGCAGAGCCTCATTGCAGGTGGAGGCCACCTCGGCAACGAAGATCACATAGTCACGGTTCAGCGGCGTCTGATTTTTATTGGAAAGATAGGAATGGATGGCATGGCCCATCTCATGCGCCAGGGTGAACTGGCTGTCGAGCGTACCGGAATAGTTCAGAAGAACGAAGGGATGGACTCTTGCGCCTGCCGAATAGGCACCGGAGCGCTTGCCGATATTTTCATAGACGTCGATCCAGCGGCTGTCAAAGCCCTCTTTCAGAATGGAGCGGTAGTAGTCGCCCATGGGTGCCAGGGCATCATAGACGGTGTTCTTGGCGTCTTCAAAGTCGATGTGCTTGCTCACGCCCTTGACGAGCGGCGTATAGAGGTCATAGTAGTGCAGCTCATCGACGCCGAGCAGCTTCTTGCGCAGGGCAACATAGCGGTACATCTTGTCCATGTTCTGATGGACTGCTTCGATCAGGTTATGATAGACGGAGGTCGGGACGTTGGTGCCGTCAAGGGCTGCTTCCAAAGAGGATTCGTAGTTTCTCGCGTTGGCATTGAACTGCAGCGCCTTGACCTGCGAATTCAAAACGGCTGCCATGGTGTTCTTATAGCTTGCCCAGGTATGATAGTTCTGCTCATAGGCGGACTTGCGGAGCACTCTGTCCGGGCTCTCCATGTAGGAGATATAGGTGCCCTGCGACAGGGGGTGTTTGTTGCCGTCCTTGTCAACTGCGTCGGGGAAAACAAGGTCTGCATCGGCAAATTTGGAATAAATGTCATCCGGTGCCTGCATCATTTCGCCTGCCATGGCAAGGAGCTTTTCTTCGTTGGGAGAAAGCACGTGTGCCTTGTGGCGGCGGATATTGAAAAGATACCGGCGGTAGCGTTCCAGCTCGGACTTTTCCGCATAGAACTTGTCCATGTCTTCGTCGGAGATCAGCAGGATCTCAGGAGTTTCAAAGGCGGTTTTGGATTGCAGCTCCACATAGGCCGCCATGAACTGACCGACCATTCCCTGATAGGCCGCATTGCGGGTATCTTCATCGTTGCGGCGCATCGCATACTCGGCAAGGTCGCTGATGATACCGTCCGCCTGCTCCACGGTCTGCAAAAAGGCAAGCAGATTTTCCGCGCTGTTCAGCTTTCCGGAGAAAGAAGCAAGCTTCTCGGAAAGTTCCTTCATCGACTCCAGATCCTTCTGCCAGAGCTCATCGGAGGCATAGATATCAGAAATAGCCCATTTGTCCTGTTCTTTGATTTCACTGCGCTCTAAAATCTTTTTGGTATCTGCCATAAGTTAATCCCCTTTCAGGTCGTATTTTAACGAATAAAGTATAGCACAACCCACGGTAAGATACAATCGGGCAAATGTAACTTTTTTATGGCCAAATGAAGAACATTTTTTCGGACGTGGGAATTTGTGGCGAGCGCACTAACCGTGGCACGGTCTTGACCGTGCCGTTTGCTCGCAGTGCATAT
>JAKSPM010000011.1 GCA_024404825.1 Clostridia bacterium | reverse complement strand
CAGCTTTCCGCCCATGTGGCTGACCTCATCGCCGCAGGCGAGGTGGTCGAACGGCCTGCTTCCGTTGTCAAGGAGCTGATTGAAAACGCCATTGACGCGGGCGCGAAAAACATCACCGTGGAAATTCAAAACGGCGGCATGACCTTCCTCCGCGTCACCGACGACGGCTGCGGCATCGCCGACGAAGACGCCGAAACCGCCTTCCTGCGCCACGCGACCTCCAAGATCCGCAAGCAGGAGGACTTAGAAGCCATCCACACGCTCGGCTTCCGCGGTGAGGCACTGGCCGCAACGGCCGCCGTATCGCACATCGACCTCATCACGAAAACAGCAGATGCCCCCCTCGGCACCTCCCTGCATTTAGACGGCGGTGTCGTGACCGAGCATGAGCAGGTCGGCTGTCCCAACGGCACGACCATCCTCGTGCGCAATCTGTTTTATAACACCCCCGCGCGGATGAAATTTATGAAGCGGGACGCAACCGAAGGCTCTGCCGTCTTCTCGGCGGTACAGAAGCAGGCCATGGCGCACCCGGAGATCTCCTTCCGGTTTATCAAGGACGGCACGCAGGAGCTGCACACCGCAGGTGACGGCGAGCTGATGAGTGCCATCTATGCCATCTTCGGCAGGAACGATGCACAGAATATGCTCCCCGTGCAAAGCCACTGGGAAAAGACATCCATTTCCGGCTTCGTCTCCAGACCCACGGCGACGAGAGGCACCCGCGCCTATCAGCAGTTCTATGTCAACGGCCGTTACGTCAAAAACAGACTGCTGTCCTCCGCTTTAGAGGAGGCCTACAAAAATCAGATCATGGTCGGCAGATTCCCGGCCTGCGTGCTGCATATCACCGTCCCCGAGACGAGCGTGGATGTGAACGTCCACCCTGCAAAAACCGAGGTCAAGTTCCTCTCGGAAAAGGACGTGTTTGACTGCATCCATTACGGCGTGTTGTCTGCCCTCAACAAGGCAAGCGGCAGAGTCGCGATGGAGCTGCCGAAGAAACCCGCTGCACAAAATCCCCCGCTGCCTGTGTCCGGCAAGCCCTATACCCCGCCGAAGCCCGCCACTCCGCCTGCCAAGCCTGTCTTGAAACAGGATTTCTTTCGCACCATGAGCGCAGAGGAATACCGTTCGCTTCAAACCGTACTGGATGACAAGCCTGCCGCACCCGTCAAAAAAGAGACGGTCAAGGCCTTTTACGACCTGCCTGCGAAGACCGAGGCACCCGCGCCTGCTAAAATCGAGGCGCCCGCGCCCATGATCGCAGCCCCGGCACCCGTGCAGAGCGTACAGCTCCGCGAGCCGGAGCAGCAGGCGCTGCCGATGGAAGAGGTTTCCTACCGCATCATCGGCGAGGCCTTTGATACCTATATCATCGTCGAGCAGGGCAAGACGCTTCTTCTCATCGACAAGCACGCCGCCCATGAGCGCATCCTGTTTGAAAAGCTCAAGGCGCAGAAGCTGGAGATCATGTCGCAGGTACTGCTTGAGCCGATTCTGTGCTCCCTTGCAAAAGAGGAAGCGGCCGCCGTTCTGGAAAACACCGCGCTTCTGGAAAAGCTCGGCTATTTCTGCGAGGACTTCGGTGACGGCACCGTGATTCTTCGCAGGATCCCGGCAGACATCCTGATCTCCGACGCCGAGGCAAGCCTGTCTGCGCTTGCCGGGCAGCTGCTTTCCGGCAAGCAGACCTCTTTGGATTCCGTTCGCGACGAGCTTCTGCACACCATCGCCTGCAAGGCCGCAACGAAGGCGGGCTACCATTCCGAGCCCCGCGACCGGGAACGTCTCGTGCAGGAGGTCCTGTCCCGGGACGACCTGAAATACTGCCCCCACGGCAGACCCATCTGTATCACGCTTTCCGAGAAACAGCTCGAAAAGCAGTTTAAGAGAGTATAATTATGGATCGAATCATCTGTATCGTCGGCCCCACCGCCTCCGGAAAGACCACCCTTTCCATGGCGCTGGCGCAGAAACTGAACGGGGAAGTCCTCTCGTGTGACTCCATGCAGATCTATCGCGGCATGGACATCGGCACCGCCAAGCCCACAAAAGAAGAGATCGGCGACATCCCCCACTATATGACCGACATCGTAGACCCCGACGAGGATTTCTCCGTCGGCCGCTATGTGGAAATGGCGGATAAGCTCGTGCAGGACATCCTCTCGCGCGGCAAGACCGTTATCATCGAGGGCGGCACAGGTCTGTATGTTGACTCCCTCATTCTCGGGCGGAGCTTTGCCCCCACCCCCAAGACCGGCCACCGCGAGGCTTTAGAAAAGCTCGCCGAGGAATACGGCATCGAGGCCGTGATCGAGCTGCTCGAGGGCTTTGACCCGGAATCGGCAAAAAAGCTCCACCCGGCAGACAAAAAACGCATCATCCGCGCCGCCGAGGTCTATTTGGAGACCGGCAAGTCGATCACCCAGCACAACATCGACTCCCTTGTTCAGCCGCCGAAATATTCTCCCATCTGGATCGGCCTCGACTACGAAAAGCGCGAGGATTTATATGACCGGATCAACCGCCGCGTTTCCATGATGTTTGACGCGGGGCTTCTGGACGAGATCAAAGCACTCCTTGACCGCGGCATCCCCGAAACCGCCACCTCCATGCAGGCACTCGGCTACAAGGAGCCGATCGCGGCACTGCACGGAGAATACTCCATGGACGAGGCCATGCATCGCATCCGTCAGCGCACGCGCAATTTTGCCAAGCGGCAGCTGACGTGGTTCCGCAGAAATCAGGCGATTTCGTGGATCTATCAGTACCCCGGTCAGCCGTTTGACGAGGTGCTGTCACAGGCACTCGCCATTGCGGAAAAAGATTGACCTATGTCGCGTGTTCTGTTTCTTTCGACACGCGCCTGCCGCTAAAATATAGGTATTACAAAGAAAAGGAGTAATACCTATGACAATCGCAACCGAAACTCTGCAAGACCAGTTCCTCAATGAGGTACGAAAAGAACATACCGTCACCACGATCTTCCTGATGAACGGTTTTCAGCTCAAGGGCGTCATCACGGGCTATGACAGCTTTGTCGTGACCGTGCTGTCCGAGGGCAAACAACAAATGATCTACAAGCACGCGATCTCCACCATCGTCCCGTTTTTGCCGGTGCGGATCGCCCCGCAGGGATAAGTCCCGAAAAGCGCCGGAAACCGGCGTTCGTCTGACCCTGCGGAATACCAAGGAGAAATCATGAAAAAGCAGGGCAGCCTTTACTTAAAAATCGTCTTCGGTGTGTTGGGACTTTCTCTTGTCCTGATGCTCGTGCTGCAGCAGGTCCTTCCGACAGCGCAGCGCACGAAAACCGAGGCGGCAGTTTACTACGAAGTCGGCGATGGAATTTCCACCTCCGGCTTTGTGGTGCGTTCCGAGGAGTATGTCACGACTCCGAGTTCCCTGTTCGTGCTGGCAAAAAACGAAGGCGAATGGGTCGGCGCCGGGCAGATGCTCGCTACGACCTACCGCGACACCGACTCGCAGACCAAGCAGGCGGAGATCGACTCACTGACCCGGGAGCTTGAGCGCCTGCAATACGCCTATGACTACAGCAGCACAAACGCCGACAGCGCAGCGCTGGAAAAGGACATCCAGGCGCAGATCACCGAGCTGTCCGTCAGCTTAGCCCGCCATGACATCCCCGCTGTCAACACAAGCAGTGAGCAGCTCAAAACCTACATTCTGCGCCGCTATACCGACGCAAGCGATGCCGCCGCGCTTTGGAATCGCATCACCGTTTTGCAGGAAAAGCTCGATTCGCTCACCGGCTCTGCCAAAAGCAGTGCCTCCGCACTCGCCGCACCGACCAGCGGTTATTTTTCCTCCGCAATGGACGGCTTTGAGCAGCAGCTGACCCCGGAGCTCTTAGACGGCTGCACCCTGCAGGACTATGAACGCATTTCCGAGCTGACCCCCTCCCTGCCGGAAAACGCACTTTGCAAGCTTATTACCTCCAACACCTGGTATTACCTGACCGTGGCCGAGACCTCCGCCATGGAGGGCTACAAGGTCGGAAGCCACTTGGATGTCCGCTTCTCTTACGACATCGACGAGGCACTTTCCATGCAGATCTCTTATCTCGGCCCTGACGAGGGCGGCAAGTGTGTGCTCGTGCTCAAATGCGACACCTATGTATCAAGCACCATCATGCAGCGCAAGCAGTCGGCACAGATCATTTTCAACTCCTATGCGGGTCTGCGTGTGCCGAAGAGCGCACTCTACTTCAACGACGGAAAGCCCGGCGTCTATGTGCTTGAGGGTGCACGCGCCGCATGGAAATCCGTGGAACTCATCCGCGACAACGGCGAAACCTATCTCGTCAAGCTGGACAAGTCCGACACAAATAACCTCTGGCCGGGTGACGAGATCATTATCACCGACGAAAAGCTGTATGCAGGAAAGGTCGTGGTACACAAATGAAGGAAATTGCGCAGAACATTGCCGCTATTCGTGAAAACATGGCAAAAGCCGCCATCGCCTGCGGGCGTGATCCGGCAGAAATTCAGCTTTGCGCCGCCTCCAAAATGAACGATGCCGAGCGCGTCAGATATGCCGTGGAGCACGGCGTGGACTGCTGCGGGGAAAACCGCGTGCAGGAGCTGACGGAAAAGCAGCCCAAGGGCGCTTACGGGGACAAGCCCGTGCATTTTATCGGCAGACTTCAGACGAACAAGGTAAATAAGGTCGTGGGCGCGGTTGACCTCATTCAGTCCGTTGACCGCCTGCCGCTTTTGGAGTGTATTGAAAAAACCGCCGAAAAAAAGAACCTCATTCAGAAAATTCTGTTGGAGGTCAATATCGCAGATGAGGAAAGCAAGGCAGGCTTTTCGGCTTCCGAGGTCATGGAAATTTGTTCCAAAATGCGAGAATTCCCCCATGTTCGCCTCGTCGGACTCATGGCGATCCCGCCTGTAAGCCAAAAAAACGGCGATAATCTGATTTTTTTCGAAAAAATGCACACTCTTTGTGTTGACATAAGCCGGAAAAAATACGATAATGTTATTATGGAATGTTTGTCGATGGGAATGTCCGACGATTATGAGGACGCCATTGCCTGCGGCAGTACGATGATCCGCGTCGGCACCGCAATTTTCGGCAGGCGTGTCTACCCCGACAAGCAGGCCCCGACAACCGAAATAAAAAAATAAAAATATAGATACCGGAGGTACCAAGACCATGGGTTTCATGCAAGAACTGAAAAAGCTCACCCGCCCCTATTCCGAAGAAGAAGACGAATTTGAAGATTACGAAGAAGACGAAGAGGAAGAAGCTCCTGCCCCCGCACCGGCTCCGAGCTCCAGACGCTCTTCCGCTTTCTCTGATTCTCCCCGCGCCTCCGCTTCCGCACGCGGCAGCGGCAAGGTACTGAATCTCAGCAACAACACCCAATTCCAGGTCATCCTTGTCAAGCCCGACCGCTTTGACAACGTGTCCGACATCGCAGACCACCTGCGTGAAAAGCGCGCAGTCGTTCTGAACCTGGAATCCACCAATAAGGACGTTGCCCGCCGCCTGGTCGATTTTCTGTCCGGCTGTGCCTATGCCCTTGACGGCAAGATCAAGAAGATCGCCATCTCCACCTACATCATCACCCCGTTCAATGTAGACGTCGTGGGTGATATGATGGACGAGATCGAAAACAGTATCAGCTATCTGTAATCCGTTTTCCGCAGGAAAGGAGCGAAGCAAATGTTTACACCGCAGCAAGTTCAGGAAGCTACCTTTGACAAAGCAGTTTTCGGCGGTTATGACATGGCATCGGTCGATGAGTTCTTAGAGCCGCTGACCGAAGACTATATCTCCCTGTATAAGGAAAACGCCGTTCTGAAAAGTAAAATGCGTGTTCTTGTGGAAAAGCTGGAAGAATATCGCAAGCAGGAAGGCTCGATGAAAAACGCCATCGTCGCCGCGCAAACCACCTGCAACGAAATGATCGCCGAGGCGCAGCGCAAGAGCGCGAAGATTCTCAACGACGCAGAGCAGTCTGCCGCATCCAAGTCCGTCAGAAACGACGAGGAGATCGGCGCCGAGCAGGAAAAGCTCAAGCAGGCAAAAGCCGCCACGACCGACTTCATTGAAGCCGTCGAAGCGGAGATCCGCCGCCAGCTCGACTGCCTGAACAACCTCAAGCTGATGAATCCCGTTCCGGAATCAAGGCCGCAGCCGGCCGCAAGCCGCGCCTTTGATTTTGATTCCGATCCGCAGCCCGTCCCGCAGGCAGCACCCGCTGTGGATGCCGATCAGATCGCCAGCGAGATCCAGTCCAACCTGGAAAAGCTCGTCGGCTCCGAACCGGCAGTTGCCACCGATTCTCTGGGTGATACCAAGATCATGGAGCCGCTGCGCACCCCCGAGAAGTTCAATGACCTGCAATTCGGCAGGAATTACGACCCCAGAAGAAAATAATTCTAAGCGCTATGATGAGGACAGGTTTTCCGCTGTTTCCTGCACAGAGAGCTGCCGGCAGGTGTGAGGCAGCGTGGTTCTTCGGAAAATATCCCCTCGGAGCAGCAGCGCAGAAATTACAGTAAGCGCCGCCGGGTCCGCCCGTTACAGCGAAAACGAGTGGCCGCTTTGTGCGGCAACAAGAGTGGTACCGCAGAGGTCATGCGCCTTTGTCTCTTGAAAAAGAGACAAAGGCGCTTTTTATTTGGGAAATGAGAATAAAACCGTCTGCGGCTGAGCAGCGGATCTTTTGTCCTCGCTTCCCCCGATTTTGAAAAAAACTTCACAAAGGAGTATGAATATGGAATACAAGCAAACCTTAAACATGGAAAAATCCGGCTTCCCGATGCGCGGCGGTCTGCCGCTGCGTGAGCCGGATATGCTCGCACACTGGAATGAGCTCGATCTTTACAATGAGCTGCTGAAAAAGAATGAAGGCAAGCCCTCGTTCATCCTGCATGACGGCCCTCCGTTCTCCAACGGCGACATCCACATGGGTCACGCACTCAACAAGTCTTTGAAGGACTTTATCGTGCGCTCTTATGCGATGCGCGGCTACTATACCCCCTTTATCCCCGGCTGGGATAACCACGGTATGCCCATCGAGTCCGCCATCATCAAGAAGAACAAGCTCAACCACAAGGCGATGCCCGTTTCTGAATTCCGTACCGCCTGCCACAACTTCGCGCAGGACTATATTGACCGTCAGATGACCGGCTTCAAGCGCATCGGTATTGTCGGAGACTGGGATCACCCCTACAAGACCATGAACAAGACCTTCGAGTCCGAGGAGATCAAGATTTTCGGTGCCATGTTCAAAAAGGGCTTCATCTACAAGGGCTTGAAGCCCGTCTACTGGTGCCCGAAGGACGAAACCGCACTGGCAGAGGCCGAGATCGAATATCAGGACGACCCCTGCACCACCGTCTATGTCAAGTTCCCGATGCATGACGACCTCGGCAAGCTGCCCGAAATCGACAAAAGCAAGCTCAACTTCGTCATTTGGACGACCACCATCTGGACGCTTCCCGGCAACCTTGCCATCTGCCTGAGCCCGCGCGATACCTATGTCATCGTCAAGGCCGAAAACGGCGAAAGCTACATTATGGCAGAGGCGCTCATGGACAAGGTCATGAAGCAGGGCGGCTTCGAGAACTACACCGTTCTGGAGCGCCATGACGGCCTGTTCTTTGAAAATATGCTGGCAGACCATCCCTTCCTGCCCAAGACCTCCCGTTTGGTCGTGGCAGACTATGTCACGATGGACTCCGGTACCGGCTGCGTCCACACCGCACCCGGCTTCGGCGCAGACGACTATCAGACCTGCCGCCGCTACAACATGGACTTAGTCGTGCCCGTGGATGACCGCGGCCGCCACACCGACTACGCAGGCAAGTATGCAGGCCTCAGCGTGGAAGAATCCAATCCCGTCATCCTCGCCGACCTCAAGGCATCCGGCAAGCTCTTTGCCTCCGAGGACATCGTTCACTCCTATCCCCACTGCTGGCGCTGCAAGCACCCGATCATTTTCCGTGCAACCCCGCAGTGGTTCTGCTCGGTCGAATCGTTCAAGGATGAGGCCGTTGCCGCCTGTGACGAAATTCGCTGGCTGCCCGGCTGGGGCAAGGATCGCATGATCTCCATGATCCGCGAACGCAATGACTGGTGCATCTCCCGTCAGCGCCGCTGGGGTCTGCCGATCCCCGTGTTCTACTGCAAGGACTGCGGCAAGCCCGTCTGCACCGATGAAACGATTGAAAAGCTCTCTGCTCTGTTCCTGGAGCATGGCTCCAATATTTGGTTCGACAGCGATGCTGCCGACCTCATCCCCGAAGGTCTCGAATGCCCGCACTGCGGCGGCAAGTCCTTTGAGAAGGAAACCGACACCTTAGACGGTTGGTTTGACTCCGGCTCGACCCATTTCGCCTCCATGAAGCGCGATCAGGGCTATGACAAGGCCGATATGTATATTGAAGGCGCTGACCAGTACCGCGGCTGGTTCCAGTCGAGCTTGCTCACGGCTGTCGGTGCGCTCGGCAAGGGTGCTCCGTTCCGTGAATGCCTGACCCACGGCTGGACGGTCGACGGTGAAGGCCGTCAGATGCACAAGAGCCTCGGCAACGGCGTTGACCCGCAGCAGATCATCGGCAAGTACGGCGCTGACATCCTGCGTCTGTGGGCAGCCTCCGCCGACTACCATGCAGACGTCCGCTGCTCGGATGAAATTTTCAAGCAGCTGAGTCAGAACTATCTGAAATTCCGCAACACCGCAAAGTTCATCCTCGACAACCTTGTCGGCTTCAATGCGGACGATCTCGTTCCCGCAAAGGACATGGAAGCCCTCGACCGCTGGGCGATCACCAAGGTCAATGAACTGATGGACAAGTGCCGCAAGGCCTATGAAGACTACGAGTTCACCGTCATCTGCCACGCCGTCAACGACTTCTGCGTGGTCACGATGTCGAACTTCTATCTGGATATTCTCAAGGATCGCCTCTACTGCGGCGAAAAAGACGCGATTTCCCGCCGTTCGGCACAGACCGCGCTTTATCTGATCCTCGACACGATGGCAAAGCTCTTTGCCCCGATCCTCGCCTTTACCTGCGATGAGATTTGGCTTGCAATGCCGCACCGTGCAGGCGACGACACGAGAAACATCCTCTTCAACGAGATGAACAAGCCGTTTGCCGACTATGCTCTGAATGAAGAGGAAATGGAGACCTGGGCGACTGCCATCCGTCTGCGTCAGGACGTCAACGGTGTTTTGGAGGCTGCCCGCGCCGAAAAGCGCATCGGCAAGTCTTTGGAAGCGCAGGTCAACCTGTATGCAAGTGACGAGGAAGCAAAGTGCGCCCTCAACGCTGCTTCTTCCCTGAAACTTTCCGACATTTTCATCGTCTCTGAGGTTAAGAACGCCTCCGGCACGCCTGACGAAGCCAATATTACCGGCTCCGGCGAGAACTTCCCGGGTCTTACCGTAGAGGTACTGGAAGCCGCCGGCACCAAGTGCCCGCGCTGCTGGATGCACTCCGCGCAGGCAAACGAAGACGGTCTTTGCCCGCGCTGCGCGGACGTTATGAGCAAGCTGCCCAAGGACGCTTTGGAGCTTTGATATGGAGCCTTTGTTTGAAAACACCACCGTCCGCACAGAAAAAATCGACAGAGAATTCTGCCGCTATGTCAAGGACCCGAACAACTATACCGTTCCCGTCCTTACGGTGCTCGTTTCGCTCGGCTTTCTGATCTATTCCATTACTTTGGCCGCCCGCAAAGAGCCCGGCGTCATCTGGCTGGTCGGACTGCTTGCCGTGATATTCCTGTTCTCCGTCTGGTATCTGTTCCGGGTCGACAGCCGCCTGTATCTGCGTGAGCGCAAGGAGCTGAAAAAGAACTTCGGCACGGCTGATTTGGAAAATCGCGTTTCGTTCTTCGAGACCGAGTACCACCTGACCTGCGCGCAGACCCGTGCCGATGTGACCGTGCGCTACAGCGATATCGCGAAGATCACCCGTACCCCCTCCCTGCTGCTTCTGACCCGCTACAACAAGGCCACTACCATCCTTGCCCGTGCGGGCTTCTGCGGTCAGCAGGAGGAGGATGTGCTTGCATTTTTGCAGGACGCCTGTGCGGGTGCCGCCTACAAGGATCGCTGCAAATGATCCTTCATTTTCCGGTATAAGGAGTGAGTATCTTGTCTTACCTTTCCCTTGCCATCTTTTCCCTTGCGATCGTCGCCGTTGACCAGTTTTCCAAGTTCATGGTCATGAGCTCCATGGATGAGGGTCAGACGATCACCGCCATCCGCAGTGTTTTGGAGCTGACCTATGTCAGAAATGACGGCATGGCCTGGTCGATGCTTGCAGGCTCACGGTGGCTGTTCATTGTGCTGACCCTTGTCTTCTTCGGCCTGATCGGCGTGATGATCTGGAAAAAAGTCTTTTCCGCAAAATTTGAGCTGATCTGCCTTGCCGCCATCGTCGGCGGCGGGATCGGCAACCTGATTGACCGCATCGTCTTCGGCTCGGTCACGGATATGCTCCGCGTGCCGCTGTTTGACAACCGCATCATCGGGACCTTCCCCGTGTTCAACATTGCCGACAGCTTTGTGACCTGCGGCTGTGCGGCGCTGATCATCTACCTGATTTTCTTTGACCGGAAAAAACAGAAGCAGGCGATCGAGGACACCCATGAAGCTGAAAACTAACGACTCCGACCGCCGCGTCGATGTGTTTTTGTCTTCGGCGCTGGAGATCACAAGAAGCGCCGCTCAGAAGCTTCTGGACGACGGCAGAGTGCTGCTTCGCGGCAAGCCCGTCAGGAAAAATTATAAGCTCTGCGCCGGGGACGAATTTGAAATCGACCTGCCGGAGCCGGAAGCCGTGGACGTGCTTCCCGAAAATATCCCGCTCGACATCGTCTATGAGGACAGCGACGTGATCGTGGTCAACAAGCCCAAGGGGCTCGTCGTCCATCCGGCGGCAGGGCACGCCTCCGGCACCCTCGTCAATGCGCTTTTATATCACTGCCACGACCTTTCCGGCATCAACGGAGAGCTGCGTCCCGGCATCGTCCACCGCATTGACATGGATACCTCGGGGCTCCTGATCGCGGCAAAGAACGATTTTGCCCATCAGGCACTTGCCGCGCAGCTCGAGGATCACACCCTCGCCCGCACCTATGAGTGCATCGTCTGCGGCAAGGTCAAGGACGATTCCGGCACGGTGGACGCCCCCATCGGCCGCCACCCGATCGACCGCAAAAAAATGGCCGTCACGGACAAAAATTCCCGTGTGGCCGTCACCCATTATGAGGTCATTGCGCGCTACCCGGGCTATACGCACCTGCGCTGCCGTCTGGAAACCGGACGCACCCATCAGATCCGCGTGCATATGGCCTACCTCGGCTACCCGATCCTCGGCGATATGGTCTACGGCCGTAAAAAGCCGGAGCTCGGGATGAGCACCCAGTGCCTGCACGCAAAAAAGCTGCGGTTTATCCACCCGCGCACAAATGAGCCCGTGGAGGTCGAATGTCCTCTGCCGGACGATTTTCTGCACGTGCTGCACGTGCTGGAAAACAGATAGTTAATTGCACAAGCGGGCGCACACGAGGGTAGCGCCCCTACCGCGTGTAAATTTGTGTTTAGCGACGGAAAGGCTCCACCCGTTTACGGGGGGAGCTGGCGCGACGAAGGAGCGACTGAGGGGGGCTTCGCAGACAACACTGCTTCCCACCTCCTCAGTCACGGTTTCACCGTGACTGCTCAGCTCTGCACGCCTCCGCTTCGCTCCGGTGCCCCGCCCTGCGGTGGAGCCTTTGGTGCGCTAAATTTCTGTTTATCGCACCGCTCTTCCTCTTACGAAGCATATACCCGGAACGGCCGAGACCGTTCGTGCGAATTTTCCGAAAGGAGAAACCTATGAAGCGTCTTCTTGCCATTTTGCTGCTTCTGAGCCTTGTGCTCGTCTGCGGCTGTGCCCTGCAGGACGATCAGTCGCTTGACCTGATCGAGAATGATGAATATCGGCTGCAGGCTGTCAACGATACCGGCGATTCCATCCGCGGCTTCGGCTATGAGTGGTACCGTGACGATGAGCTCATTTTGACCGGCCAGTGTACCGCCCACGACGGCGGCTTTCTGGAGCCGGACGATCTGATCTCCGAAACCCTCAAGCTGACGGAGCTCGGCGGCGAAGGTCATTACGCCCTCCGCATCTATGTGCTCGACCGCAATTCTGCCGACTACTGCGAGCAGACCTTTGAGATCGACCTGACCGGCGGGATGCTGATCCGTCTTATCATCTCCGGCAGCAAGGGTGCCTACTGCGCGAAAATTACCTCTTGACGACGTTGTCAAAAAAGTGTTACACTATATTTACGCATTACAAAAGATCTTCGGGGTGCCGTTTGGCTGAGATTGGACGAAAGTCCTGACCCGTGAACCTGATACGGTCAATACCGTCGTAGGAAAAGATGCATATGCCTCTCTCGCATTGCAGCTTTCCCCTTTGCAATGCGATTTCATTTTTTAGGAGGCTTTCCTATGTTCCCCAACTGTAAAAATGCCCATCTTTCCCTTCGCTGTCTGTGCGAATGTGCTGTTATGGTCGCCTGTGCGCAGCTTTTGGGCTATATCAAAATCTATGAAATGCCGGCGGGCGGCTCTGTGACCGTCTGTATGCTGCCGATCATGCTGATCTGCTGCCGCTGGGGCGCAGGCCCCGGCCTCCTTTCAGGTCTGGTGTTCGGCGCGCTGCAAATGCTCCTTGACGGTGCCTACTCCTGGGGCTGGATCTCCATCATTTTGGACTACCTCGCCGCGTTTATGGTGCTTGGCTTCGCAGGCATCGTAAGAAAGCTGCCTTTCAATCTGGTCTTTGGCAGCATCGTCGGCTGTATACTTCGTTTCTGCAGTCATCTGCTCTCCGGCTATCTTTTCGTCCGTGGCGAAAGCTCGTTTACCATCTATTCCATCAAAACCGCTTCTCCCTGGCTCTATTCTGCCATCTATAACGGCGCATATATGCTGCCGAATATGATTATTCTTGTTGCGGTCGGCTTCGCTTTGGCAAAGCCGCTCAATAAATACCTTTATGCAAAGGATCTGAATGTATAACGCAATGAACAACATCCTCGTTGCCATGTCCGGCGGTGTTGACAGTGCCGCCGCCTGCGGCTTTTTATTGCAGCAGGGCTATACCGTCTCCGGCGGCACTCTGCTCCTGCGCGACGGCGGGGAGATCGAGGCCGAGGACGCAAGGCTTGCCGCTACCCAGATGGGGATCGACTTCCATCTTCTGGAGGAAAAGGACGCATTTGATAAACGTGTGATCTGCCCCTTTATTGATACCTATGTTGCAGGAAAAACGCCGAATCCCTGCATTTTCTGCAATGAGGCGATCAAGTTCGGCCTGTTTTTGGACTGGGCGATCGAGCACGGCTTTGACGGCATCGCCACCGGCCACTATGCGAAGATCGAGCAGCGCGAGGACGGCAGATACCTGTTAAAGAAGTCCCTCGACGCACAGAAGGATCAGACCTATATGCTCTGCAGGCTCACGCAGAGGCAGCTTGCTCATGTACTTTTCCCGCTCGGTGACAAAACAAAGCACGATGCCCGGCAGATGGCGGAATCACTCGGTCTGTCGCTTGCGCACAAGCACGACAGCCAGGACATCTGCTTCATCCCGGACGGCGACTATCTTTCCTATCTGCTGCGCCGCGGCGTCGTGCCGAAGAAAGGCAATTTCATTGACGAAGCAGGCAAAATTTTAGGCGCACACAAGGGCATGGAGGCCTATACCATCGGCCAGCGGCGCGGATTAAGCTGCGCCTGCGGCAAACGGGTCTACGTGCTCGGCAAGCGGGGCAATGATATTGTCCTCGGAGACAATGACAAGCTTTTTACCGATACTGTTGCGGTCGAAAATATCAATTACATTCCGTTTGATACGTTAGCCTCGCCCATCCGCGTGGAGGCCAAGGTGCGCTATTCACAATTCTCCTCCCCGGCGCTTCTCACGCCGACGGACTTCGGCGCCGTTTTGAAATTCGACTCCCCGCAAAGAGCCGTCACCCCCGGTCAGACTGCCGTCTTTTATCAGGGCGACCTCGTCCTCGGCGGCGGATATATCCGCGGCTGAATTTGTATTTAGGAGAAAAGCATGCTGTTTCAATCGATCAAATTTGCCGTCTTTCTGCCGATCGTTTTCATCTTGTATTGGCTGCTGCCGCACCGCTTCCGCTATGTGCTGCTGCTTGCTGCAAACGCCGTATTCTATTTGAGTTGGGATATTCGCTACGGCGCATTTTTGCTGTTTGCGACCCTTGTTTCCTATTTTGCGGCACTTGCTTTGGAACGCTGCTCCCGTCCCGCGACAAAAAAATGGCTTTTTGTTCTCTCGATTCTTGTGAGTCTTACCCCGCTGCTTGTTTTCAAGTACACAAAGTTTTTCTTTGATTCCGCTGCCGCCGTGTTGTCCGTTTTCTCTGTCCGGCTGCATCCGTTTACCGCAAAGCTGCTTTTACCGGTCGGCATTTCCTTCTATACCTTCCAATCGCTCGGTTATCTGATCGACGTGGCAAAACAGCGGATCAAGGCGGAGCGACATTTCGGCTATTACGCGCTCTTTGTTACATTTTTCCCACAGCTGCTCTCCGGCCCGATCGGCCGGGCGGAGTCTCTGCTTCCCCAGTATAAGCAGGAGCGATTCTTCTCCTATGCACAGGCCACCGAGGGCTTGAAGCAGATGGTGTGGGGCTTCTTCAAAAAGCTCGTTGTTGCAGACGCCCTTGCTGCCTATGTCGATCTTGTTTACGGAAACCTTTCAAAATATCAAGGGTTCTCTCTTGTCCTGATCGTCTTTTTCTATTCTATCCAAATCTATTGCGATTTCTCCGGCTATACCGACATCGCGATCGGCTCGGCGAAGCTGCTCGGCATTTCCCTGCCTGAAAACTTCCGCCTGCCCTATTTCTCCACCTCGATTCGAGAATTTTGGTCGCGGTGGCACATCTCCCTTTCCACCTGGTTCCGCGATTATCTTTACATCCCCCTCGGCGGCAGCCGTGTTGCAAAACCGCGCCATTATTTCAATCTGCTCGTCACTTTCCTTGTCAGCGGTCTTTGGCACGGCGCAAGCTGGACCTTCCTCCTTTGGGGCGGGCTTCACGCTCTTGCGCAGATTCTCGAAAAAATGCTGGGGATTCGCTCTGCCCGCGAAAAAGGCACCATTACCCGGCTGCTGCGTGCGCTTCCGGTGTTCCTGTTCGTCTCCGCTGCCTGGGTATTTTTCCGTGCTGAGTCCTTTTCGGACGCCATCTACGTCTTTTCCCATCTGTTCTCCGGGATCACGCACCCCCTTGCCTATCTGAAAGCCGGTTTCCTGGGCGCTTGCGGCATCGGAATGGGAAAAGCCGCCCTTCTCAATCTGGTTTTATTCGCTTTATTGCCGCTGATCGTTACGGAATTTGCCGCAGAAAAGCACATTCAATCACCGATCGCATATCTTTCCGGGAGAAAGCCTGTAGTGCAGTGGATCGTCTTTTTGATCCTCGTCTGCCTTACCGTTTTCCTGTCGAAGAAAGGAGTCGCAGCTGAATTTGTCTACCTTCAGTTCTGATTGCTTATGAAACGATTTATCCGGAATGCGATTGTCTTTGTTCTGATCGCCGCGCTATTGACCGGTCTGGTTAATTTTGTCTACCTTCGGCGCAAAGGCAGCCCCTGCGGCACGATGGGCACCATCAAAAACGACGATGCCATCATCAAGGATGTCCCCGAGAATATTACGCTTTGCAACTTCGGCTCCAGCCACGGTTATTACGGCTTTGATTACAGTGAGATGCCGGGCACCTGCTTCAATTTCGCTCTGCCCGCACAAACGCTCTCATACGATTACCTGATTCTGAAAAACTATCAGTCCAGGATTTCTCCGGGCGCAGTCATTGTCCTGCCGATTTCTCATTTTTCGTTCTTCGGCAAGGATGAAACCGAACTCAATGATTTTGCCTCAAAAAATAATCGCTATTACAGCTTCCTGGAAAAGGAAAACATTAAACAATATGACGCAAAAACAAATCTCCTCGTCTCCTATCTCCCCGCGCTTACCGTAGAAGATCCGATTGCCATCGTGCGTCAGATCCTATCCGGCAGCAAACAGGAAAATCTCTGGGACGATGTGACCACAAAGGAAGACGCCGAGGCACATGCAGAACCGAGATATCGGAATTTTATCGAGTCAAAAAAAGATAAAAACGGCACTCGTGTGTTCAATCAGGCAGAGATCGATGCACTGTATGATATTCTCGCCCTCTGCCGGGAGCAGGGCTTCTGCCCGGTTCTTGTCACAACACCCCTGCTTTCGGAGTACAATGACACCGTGCGGGAAAAGGATCCCGCATTCTATGATGATTTCTACGGCATCCTCGATAAAATCACCGTCGCAACCGGCGTCTGCTACTATGATTATTCAAACGATGAACGGTTTACCGGCACCTATGATCTGTTTTTCAACACAGACCATCTCAACCGCGCCGGGGCACAGAAATTTACCGCGATCTTATATGATGAGGTCCTGAGGGAGCTGCTTCCGTGAATTATTGTTTAGCGTATCAACCGTAGGGCACGGTCTTGACCGTGCCGCTCGCGCGCAGCGCATATCGAATCTAGAGATATATCGAGCGCGTAGCATATATCGAAGCCTGGTTACGGCGCATCTGGGCTCTAGCGCCCTACGGCTCAAAAGAACGCTAAATTTCTGTTTAACAAAAAAAGCTGCCTCACTTGTTTTGTGAGGCAGCTTTTTTCAATTCTGTTAGTCGATGGTCAGTCTGCGGGTCTTCTTTTCCGGCTCTGCGAGCTTCGGCAGGGTCAGGCGAAGAACGCCGTTTTCATAGGTCGCCTTGATATTCTCGGTATCGACACCCGTGGTGTCGAAGCTGCGGGAATAGGTGCCGTAGGAGCGTTCGCAGCGGACGTAGTCGCCCTTTCTGTCCTTCTGCTCAAATTCGGAGTGGCGCTCTGCCGTGATGGTCAGAACGGCATCATCAAGGTCAATGTGGATGTCCTCCTTGTTGAAGCCGGGCAGGTCCGCCTGCAGGGAATATTCATTTCCGTTGTCGGTAATATCGGTGCGGAATTCCGTCATGTCGCGTCTGCCGAAAAAAGCACGCTCCAAGGCGTCAAACTCGCGGAACGGGTCGAACACGGACATACTGTTGTTTCTGCGGTTGTAAGGTACTAACATCATAAGATCCTCCATTTCTCCGGCGCGTCGGCCGGGTCGGGCAGCTTCTGGCGAGGCTGCAATTTGTTTTTGTTTTCTATCTTGATGTTAGTCTGAACTTGTGAACAAATCTTATTCAATTTATGAACGGAATGTAAATTTTAGCACTCTCGCTCGGAGAGTGCTAAAATACATAATTTTTGTAATTTTGGGAATGCTTTTTGCAGGAGGTGGTCTCTTGCAGGCATTTTTTACCTCGCTGCCGGGGGTATTCGGGCAGGTTTTTGCATGGCGTATCGCATCAAAGCCTCTGCGCGTTCTGCTGCGGCTGCTTTTGCGGGCGCTTTTCGGCGTCGGGGCGCTGTTTGCCGCGTTTCTGCTCGGCTTGCCTGTCGTGCCGAATGTGGTGACGCTCTGCGTGTGCGCGGCTTTCGGCCTGCCCGGAACGGCACTTATTCTCGGTCTATCGGTTCTGATTTGATCCGTTCATGCGGCACAACGCCCCAGTTTGCAAGCGGATAGCGCTGGATCGCGCCGAAGATCTTGGTTTTGAGATCGGGATAGCGGTCATGCAGCTCGGAGATCAGCTCCTTGATCTCCTGTCGCTTGGTATGCTTGTCGGCAGGGCAGGTATTGTGCACCACGGGCAGGGAAAAACGCTCCGTGAAGTGCGCGACCTGCTGTTCGGTCAGATACAGCATCGGGCGGATCTGTGTAATGCCGGTGCGGTCGAGAAATGTCATCGGCTCAAAGCAGCTGATCCTCCCCTCAAAGAGTAAGCTCATCAAAAAGGTCTCCACGGCGTCATCGTAATGATGCCCCAAGGCAACTTTATTAAAGCCCTGCTCTAACAGCGCGTTATTGAGCGCCCCGCGGCGCATTTTGGCGCACATGGAGCAGGGATTTTTTTCCTTGCGATAGTCGAAGATGATCGGGCCGATCTCGGTTTTGACGATATGAAGCGGCACACCCAGCTTCTCGCAGTAGACCTCCACCGGGGAAAAATCCATCCCCAGCCCCATGTCAATGGTAACGGCCTCCAGGGTGTACGATTTCGGGTAGTATTCGCGCATTGCAGCCATCAGCGTTAAGAGCGTTAAGGAATCCTTGCCGCCCGAAACGCCCACGGCAATGCGGTCGCCTTCTTCGATCATTTTGTAATCATCCGCACAGCGGCGGACAAGCCCCATCAGTTTTTGCATGAAAGGCCTCCTGAAAAAAGTAAAATTAAACGTGAGAATCCGAGAGCATATGAGAGAAAATGCAAGAAAATGAGAGATTGTACGGAGGAAAATAAAAAATATCTCAAAATTCGGTTGACACCGGAAAGATTCTATGATATAAAAAGCAGGCGCGTTCAAGGAATATTGTATGCGCACCCATGGCATTTGTCAAAATTTTTTATTCATATATCAAACACGGAGGAAACACCATGTCCACTACTATGGCAAAAAAAGAGAACATCGAACGCAAGTGGTATGTTCTTGATGCAGCCGGCAAGCCCCTGGGCCGCACCGCTGTCATCGCTGCGAACATTCTTCGCGGCAAAACCAAGGCTGACTTTACTCCCAACGTTGACTGCGGCGATTTCGTCATCATCGTCAACTGCGATAAGGCCATCCTCACCGGCAAGAAGCTCGAAAAGAAAATGTATTACCATCATTCCGGCTGGATCGGCGGCTTGAAGGAAGTCAAGTACCGCACCCTCATGGAAGAACGCCCTGAGTTCGCAATGGAGCTGGCTGTTAAGGGCATGCTCCCCAAGAACACTCTGGGTCGTGCAGCTCTTACCCGTCTGAAGCTGTTCAAGGGCGCTGAACACAACCATGCAGCACAGAAGCCCGAAGCTTGGACTCAGGACTAATGGAGGTAGCGTAAAATGTACGAAAGCAAGAAGCAGTATCAGTATGGCACCGGCAGACGTAAGTCTTCCGTTGCAAGAGTTCGCCTGTACGAAGGCGGCACCGGCTCCATTACCATCAATGGCCGCGACATCGACGACTACTTCGGTCTCGAGACCCTGAAGCTCATCGTTCGTCAGCCCCTCAACACCACCGATACCATCGGTAAGGTCGACATCATCTGCACCGTCGAAGGCGGCGGCGTTACCGGCCAGGCCGGCGCCATCCGTCATGGCATTTCCCGCGCACTGCTCGGTGTCAACCCCGAGTTCCGTGCAGCTCTGAAGGCCGCAGGCTTCCTGACCCGTGACCCCAGAATGAAGGAAAGAAAGAAGTACGGCTTGAAGGCAGCTCGCCGCGCACCGCAGTTCTCCAAGAGATAATTTGTCTATTAAAATGCTCCGCTTCGGCGGAGCATTTTTATTTAACGCCCCGACAGTTCTCCAAGAGATATTTTTCTTCAAAGGATACGCAAAAATCCCGGAAATCGCTACGATTTCCGGGATTTTTTTGATTCTGTTCTGTGATTATTCAATATCTATCCGCTGGCGCTCAACAAGCCGCGCAAAGCGGCCGTTCTTTGCAATCAGCTCCTCGTATGTACCGTCTTCGACGATCTTGCCGCTTTCGAGATAGATGATACGGTCAGCGTGCTGGATCGTGGAGAGTCGGTGGGCAATAATGATTCTCGTGCATTTGAGCGAGTCGATCGCCTCCGAGACCTTCTTTTGCGTGATGTTGTCCAGTGCGCTGGTCGCCTCATCGAACATCAGGATCTTCGGCTTCGGTGCAACCGCTCTTGCGATCATCATACGCTGCCGCTGACCGCCGGAGATGCCGCCCTGTCCTTCGCTGATGATCGTGTTCATCCCCATGGGCATGGCACGGATATCATCGGCAATGGAAGCAATTTCCGCCGCCTCCC
>JAKSPM010000109.1 GCA_024404825.1 Clostridia bacterium | reverse complement strand
TAAACAATAATTTATCGTCCTTTTGAGGTCGTAGGGGCGAGCATCTGTGTGTGTGCCCGAGCCGTAGGGCACAATGCTCTCATCGCGCCGCCGACATACAAGCTCCGACAACCCATAGGGAATGGTCTTGACCGTGCCGCCTGCACGAAGTGCAAGACGGTTATTCCCCGAAGGGCAGACCCTTCAAAACGACCTTTCGAATAAAGCGGAAGGTCTCTTTTTCCCCCTTGTCGCGCAGCATGGTCAGAATATACTCCAGCTTTTTTCGCGTTTCCGGGTGCATAAGGTATGATTCCGCAGAGCTCTGCAGATACTCCAGAGCAGAGGCATCCGTGTAGTTTTTTCCCTTGTAGATCTTGCAGGCGGCGACCCTGTCCATGACCATCTCCGCAAAATATTTCGTCGGCATTTCGACGCTCTCGTAGCGCGAGGTTTTCAGGTTGAGATCATTCCAGTATTCGTAGTGGTGGCGGTTACGTCCCTTGTGATGGATCCATGCGGTGGAATAGCCGCGCTCCTCTCGCTCAGCGGCATTGGGCGAGCGGGTACCCTGATAGTATTTTGCACCGGGCAAAAATTCCGTCAGGGAGTATTTTGACAGATCGTGCGTCAGGCCCTGCCAATAAAGCCCCACGCGGAAGCAGTGCCGCAAAACGGCGTGGCGGTGTTTTGTAATGGTGATAAAATGTTTGACAGGGTGCATGAAACGTACCTCTTTTCTTATGTATCTTCCAGCGCGGCGCGAAGCTTCTTCAGTGCCTTTTTCTCGATTCGGCTGACATAGCTCCTGCTGATTCCGCATTTGATCGCGGTTTGGCGCTGCGTCAACGGGGAAGCACCGCCGATCCCGTAGCGCAGGAGAATGATCGAACGCTCCCGGGAGCTCAAGCATGTTTGCAGTGCCCGGTAGAGCCTTCCGCAGGTCTCCCTGTCGGAAAGCTCCTCAAATAAGTCCTCCTCCGAGCAGACAACATCAATCAGAGACAGTGCGGCACCGTCCTTGCCGGTTTCAATGTCGTCCGAAAGAGAAACATCGGAGGCCGATTTCTTTTGACTGCGGAAGTACATCAGGATCTCGTTTTCCACACACCTTGCCGCATAGGTGGCGAGCCGGGCACCCTTTGAAGCGTCAAAGGTGGAGATGCCCTTAATCAGGCCGATGGTGCCGATGGAAAGCAGATCCTCCTGATCTGCAGTTTGAGTATAATACTTTTTCATGATATGTGCAACCAGTCGGAGATTTCTTTCAATTAAAATATTTCTTGCTTCAAAATCGCCCTCGGAAAAGCGTTCTAAATAGTAGCGTTCCTCTTTGGCGGAAAGCGGCTTCGGGAAGGAGCCGCCGGACAGATGCAGCGAGGGCAGAAAACCGCTGACCATCAGCAAAAATGCTGCGGAGAACAAACGCTCACCTCCTGTTTTCGGCGTTTACAAAAGTATATTCTCTGACGGCTTGGTCAAATGCCGGGAAACTTTTTGCTGTTTTTACTTAAAAGGAGAAGACGGCGACGGAACATTTTGGCGTAATTTGCGTCCATTTGGCATTGATTCCGAAGAGAAAATGTGGTATGATAATTCGGTATAAGGAAAAAAGCGCAAACTTAAAGGAGAAATGTCGTATCAAACCGTTTGACGATCAAATAGAATCCGGTACCCTCGGCGGCAGCGATGCAGCAAACGATGACGCCTACCTTGACTTCGACAAGATCATGGCGGAAATCAAGGCCGAGGCTTTTATCGACGAGCCGGTGGAAGACTTTCGGATAGAGCCGGATATTCTTCCTGTGTTTAACGATAACGCCCCCAAAGCGGAGGAACAGCCGCTCTCCTTTGCAACGATCAAGCTGGAAACGCAGGAGAGCAGACGCCGTAAGGCTGCGGATGCATCGCGAAAGCGTACGCTGACCAGCATCCAATCCGATGATCTTCCTGCAAAGCCCGTGCAGACGGGGAATCTGGACTCACGCAGGACCCAAAGAGAGGAAGAACGTCGGCGCGCGGAAACCGAAAAGCGCAGAGCTGAGGAACGTGCACAGAGGAAGGCAAAGCAAAAGCAGCAGAAAAAGGCTGTCAAGGCCGAAAAGAAAAAGAACCGCTCCAAGCTTGGCGTGCTTGCATGCGTGATGGTTGTTTTTTGGACGCTGCTGTTCCTGTATTATATCGCAGCCTTCTCTTCCATCCCCTTCATTAAAAACCTTCGCACGAAGTATATCCAAACCGCTCTGGAAACGCGCAAGCATATGTGGCTTGCCAACATTTTCCCGACTAAGGTCGTCGATCCCATCCGTCAGGGCATGGATAAGCGTCAGAGTGTCGATGTGCAGAGTGATGACAACTGGGGCAAGATCGACCCGGTCGAGCCCGGCAATACCAATAATCCCGTGACCCCTGCCGTTGAACGCGAGAATATCACCTCGGAGAAAGAATTCTACGATCTGTTCTGGGAAATCGACAAGGCCACCATGGAGGTATATCTCTCCTCCCATCCCGAAGCACTCGACAATGGCTGGGAGGGCATCGACATCAACGAGGCCGGCCTTTCCGATGACGGCACTGTCATTTACACCACCATGGGCGAGCAGGTTCTGGCGATTAATGTTCCCGATCAGATTTTGCTTGTTCGTGTGGAGGGCTTCGGCTATCAGGGTGTTTTGGCAATTGCCAAGGATCCGGCGATGCTCCACAATTACGTCTCTACCAGCCTCGGCTATTCCGGCCAGTGCGCAGGCACCATCGCGCAGAGCTATAACGGCGTGCTTGCCATCAACGGCAGCGGCTTTGAGGATGATGCAGGCACAGGCAACGGCGGCGTGATTGCAGGATATACGATGGCTGACGGCGTGGAGTACGGCGAACATGCCAGAAGCGGCTATAAGCGCATCGAGCTGCACGAGGATAACCTGATGTATATCAAGGACGCGGGCAGCGCAGTCGGCGCAGGCACCACGGATGCAACCGAGTTCCTGCCGGCACTGATCGTTGACGGCAAGATGGTCGTGGATGAAAACGACTTCTGGAACGGTGTCAACCCCCGTGCCGTGATCGGTCAGTCCGGGCGTTATGAGATTCTGATGCTCGTCATTGAGGGCAGAAACATCCTCGAGGGCGTTGCAGGCACCGGTGTTTACGAGTGCGCAAAGATCCTTGCCCGCCACGACTGTATGCAGGCAATGAACCTTGACGGCGGTGCGACCGCCATCATGTGGTATGACGGCGAGTATGTCACCCATTGCTCCAACGGCTCCTATGACGGCCGTCTGCTTCCCACGGCATGGGTCTACACCCGGAAGGACTGAGTAACAATCGCTCTGAGAGACCGGGGCAGACAGGCAATATAGCCCGAAGCTGTCATAATCACAGAAAAGTGATTATCAGCTTCGGGCTTTTCTGGTCACCTGTCGCCGTGTAATTCCTTTATGACACGCCGAGACCGGGCTGCGTTTACGGTTTTTATTAAATTTACGGCGGAATGCCGAAAAATGTCGAAAAGGCTTGTTTTTTCAGAAATAATCGCTATAATGAAACATAATAAAAGCTGATTCGGCAGGTGTATTTTTATGACATACGTTTTTTATAATCCGCTTTCCAATAATCATCAAGGGAAGCCGGCAGCAGATCAGATGATACAATCGCTTTCTGCGCAAAAGACGGAGCTTCTTGACATTACGAAGCAGGAGAATATTGCGGACTTTCTCTGCGGCCTTGAAAAAACCGATAAGGTCATCATCGTCGGCGGAGACGGAACGCTCAACCATTTGGTAAATGATCTGGATGGGAAAATGCCGCAGGTACCGATCTATGCTTATCCGGCAGGCTCCGGCAATGACTTTTTCGGAGACGTGAAAGACAAAGCCGAGGACGGCATGGTGCTGTTTAATCCCTACATGGCGGATCTGCCGACTGTTAGGGTCAACGGCATGAAGCGCCGCTTCCTGAACGGCATCGGCTACGGCATCGACGGCTATTGCTGTGAGGTTGGAGACCAGCTCAAAGAAAAATCTGACAAGCCGGTCAATTATGCGGGTATTGCGATCAAAGGACTGCTGTTCCACTATAAGCCGACAAAGGCAACCATCGAGGTTGACGGCAAGACCTTCATCCATGAAAAAACCTGGCTGTCACCTACCATGAACGGCAGATTCTACGGCGGTGGTATGAATATTGCACCGCAGCAGGATCGCCTGAACAAGGAACACACGCAGAGCGTCTGCGTCTTCCACGGCAGCGGCAAGCTCAAGACCCTGATTCTCTTCCCGGGCATCTTCAAGGGCGAGCTCATCAAGCACGAAAAGTATTTCAAGATCTATGAGGGCAGGGAAGTGACCGTCAGATTCGATCGCCCGGTCGCTCTGCAAATCGACGGCGAGACCGTTTTGAACGTCACGGAGTATTCCGTCTCCGCCAAAGTCCCCGCCACGGTCTGAATTAAAAATAGAATCACAAGCAAAAAAATTAGCAGGCTGCGTTGCATATCACGACGCAGCCTGCTGTGTTTTATCAAAACGGTGCGATAAATTAAAATTTAGCGCACCGTTTGAACGGCTCCCCTTGTCAGGGGAGCTGTCACGCCATCGGCGTGACTGAGGGGTAGTAAAGCCTTGAATTTGCAAGCTTTTTCTTGACTACCCCTCCGTCAAAATCTTCGATTTTGACACCTCCCCTCACAAGGGGAGGCTTTAGAAATCAGCTCGCTAAACAATCATTTATAACTTT
>JAKSPM010000108.1 GCA_024404825.1 Clostridia bacterium | reverse complement strand
TTTTTTGAGGAAGGCCTTGCGCTTGGGGAAGACACCGTCGGAGAACGATTCCTCCAGCTGCCGCAGCAGCCGTTCCTGTTCACTGTTCAGCTTTGTGGGCGTTTCCACGACCACGGTGACATTCTGATTGCCGCGCCGGGTGGAGCCGACATAGGGAATGCCGCGCCCTTTGAGCTGGAAGACCGTACCGGTCTGCGTGCCTGCGGGGATCTTCATACGTACGGGGCCGTCGAGGGTCGGGATCTCCATCTCCGTGCCGCAGGCGGCCTGTGTTATGGAAATGGGCACCTCGCAGAAGACCTCTGCATCCTGACGCTTGAACAGGTCATGCGGACGGATCGAAATCTCCACCAAAAGGTCGCCCTTGGGGCCACCGTTTAAGCCGGCGTCGCCCTCGCCGCGCACACGCACGGACTGGCCGTCGTCAACGCCTGCGGGGATCTTGACGCGAATCTCGTTTTTGCGTTTGACCTTACCCTTGCCCTTGCAGCGCGAGCAGAGATTCTGAATGATCTTGCCCGTTCCGCGGCAGCGGGGACACGGCTCGTTCGAGCGCATCATCATGCCCATGAAGTTCTGGTTTCTCGTGACGGTGCCGGAGCCGTGACACTGGTCGCAGACCTCGGTTTTTCCGTCGGCCGAGCCGGAGCCGTGGCAGACATCACAGTCTTCAATGCGGGAGATATTGATCTGCTTCTCCACGCCGAAGGCAGCTTCCTCAAAGGTGATCTCCAGACGCGCACCCAAATTGCCGCCGCGCCGCGGGGCATTGGGGGAAGCAGTACGTCTTGCACCGCCGCCGAACAGGTCGGAGAAGATGTCGCCGAAGCCGCCGAAACCGAAATCCCCAAAGGGATTGCCGCCGGCTGCGCCGGCGCCGAAATTCGGATCAACGCCTGCAAAGCCGAACTGGTCGTATTTTGCACGCTTGTCGCTATCGGAGAGTACCTCGTTGGCCTCATTGATCTCCTTAAACTTTTCCTCCGCACCCGGCTCGTGGTTGACGTCCGGATGATATTTCGCCGCTAACTTTCGGTAAGCGCGCCGGATCTCATCGTCCGAAGCGTTTTTCTGAACGCCGAGGACTTCATAGTAATCCCGTTTGTTTTCGTTTGCCACGGCAATTACCTCTTTCCCGAAAATCAGGGCAGCTTAGCTGCCCTGATTATTGATTTTAGTTGACTTCTTCAAAGTCGGCATCGACAACATTGTCATCGCCGCCGGCAGCTGCACCGGCATTGGGATCGCCCTGCGGTGCGGCGTTCTGATACAGCTTTTCAGATACGGCATAGAATGCCTTCTGAACTTCCTCTGTTGCTGCCTTGATGGCGGCAAGGTCGGTGCCCTTGTTCTTTTCCTTCAGGTTTTCGACTGCGGCTAAGATCGGAGCCTTGTCACTTTCGGTGATCTTGTCACCGAGATCGGCAAGGGTCTTTTCGGTCTGATAAATGACCTGGTCGGCCTCGTTGTGGGTGTCGACCTCTTCCTTCTTGGCCTTGTCCTCGGCTGCAAACTGCTCTGCTTCCTTGACTGCCTTTTCAATGTCTTCCTTGGAAAGGTTGGAGGAGGCGGTGATGGTGATGTTTGCTTCCTTGTTGGTGGCAAGATCCTTTGCCGTGACGTTTACGATGCCGTTGGCGTCAATGTTGAAGGTGACTTCGATCTGCGGGACACCTCTGGGAGCCGGGGCGATACCGCCAAGCTGGAACTTGCCGAGGGTCTTGTTGTAGGCTGCCATCTCGCGCTCACCCTGCAGGACGTGGATCTCAACGGAGGTCTGACCGTCTGCTGCGGTGGAGAAGATCTGACTCTTCTTGGTGGGGATGGTGGTGTTGCGGTCAATGAGGCGGGTGAACACGCCGCCCATGGTCTCCAAACCGAGGGACAGGGGCGTGACATCGAGCAGAACCATGCCCTTGACATCGCCGCCGAGTACGCCGCCCTGAATGGCAGCGCCGACTGCAACGCATTCATCGGGGTTGATGCCCTTGAAGCCGTCCTTGCCGGTCAGGCTCTTGACTGCGTCCTGAACTGCGGGGATTCTGGAGGAACCGCCGACGAGCAGGACCTTGCTCAGATCGCTTGCAGACAAACCTGCATCGTTCATTGCCTGACGGACGGGGCCGAGCGTCTTTTCAACGAGGTGTGCGGTCAGTTCGTTGAACTTTGCGCGGGTGAGGGTGACATCCAGGTGCTTGGGACCGGTGCTGTCAGCCGTGATATAGGGCAGGTTGATCGAAGAGGTGGTCACGCCGGAAAGCTCGATCTTTGCCTTTTCGGCAGCTTCCTTCAGACGCTGCATAGCGACTTTGTCGCCGGACAGGTCGATGCCTTCAGCCTTCTTGAATTCGGAGACAAGATAATCCATGACGCACTGGTCAAAGTCGTCGCCGCCGAGGTGGGTGTCGCCTGCGGTCGCAAGAACTTCGATAACGCCGTCGCCGATCTCCAGGATGGAGACGTCGAAGGTGCCGCCGCCGAGGTCATAGACCATGATCTTCTGCTCGGATTCCTTGTCGACACCGTAAGCAAGCGCGGCTGCAGTCGGCTCGTTGATGATACGCTTGACCTCTAAGCCTGCGATCTTGCCGGCGTCCTTGGTTGCCTGACGCTGTGCGTCATTGAAATATGCGGGGACGGTGATAACAGCTTCGGTGACAGGGGAGCCGAGATAGCTCTCTGCGTCAGCCTTCAGCTTTTGAAGAACCATGGCGGAAATCTCCTGCGGAGTGTAGTTCTTGGAGTCGATGGAGACCTTGTAGTTCTCGCCCATATGACGCTTAATGGATGCAATGGTGCGGTCGGAGTTGGTGACTGCCTGACGCTTTGCGACCTGACCTACCATGCGTTCGCCGGTCTTGGAGAATGCCACGACAGACGGAGTGGTGCGAGCGCCTTCGGCGTTGGCGATGACAACAGGCTCGCCGCCTTCGATGACTGCAACGCAGGAATTGGTCGTACCGAGGTCGATACCGATAATTTTACCCATAATAAAAATCCTCCTATATAAAACCTAAATTATTGACAAGGTTAGTTTGCAACCTGCACCATGGCGAAGCGGATGACGCGATCGCCGACCTTGAAGCCCTTGGCGAAGACCTGCGCGATGACATTTTCGCCGAGCGCTTCATTTTCAATGTGCATGACTGCATTGTGCATATTCGGGTCAAAGGCTTCTCCGGCTTCGCCGAATTCCTCTACACCCAGAGTTTTGAACGCCTCACGAAGCCCCTGCATGGTCATTTCCACGCCCTTTTTGTAGGCTTCGTCGGTGGTTTCCTGATTTAATGCGCGCTCTAAGTTATCGAACACGGGCAGGAGCTTCTTGACGCTATCCGCCTTGGCATCCTGATAGATGTTGTCCTTTTCCTTTTGGCTGCGCTTGCGGAAATTATCATATTCCGCGGCAAGGAACAAATATTGCTCCTTTTGCTTTGTAAGCTCTTCTTTTAAGGTATCTGCCTCATTGGGCTTTTTATTCTTCTTTTTCGATTTCCTGTCTTCCTGCGCGGGGACTTCGGCGGTCTTTTCGACCGGAGCTTCCTCTTGCATGGGTTCTTTGCGTTCTTCTGTATCCAATGGAGCGTCCTTCCTTATTCTTCAGATTCTTTTGCCTCCGGCAGCTCATGCTTGCCGAACATCTTGCCGAGGCTTTCGGCGAAATAGCTCAGGCGTGCCGTGACCTTGGCGTAGTCCATTCTCGTGGGGCCGACAACACCGATCAGACCCTGCATCCCGTCGCCGATATCAAAACGCGTCATAACGACGGAGGTTTCTTTTAATTCTTTTGCAATGTTCTCCGGGCCGACCAGGATCTGCACCGGGGAATCGCGATTGACCGTGGCGGGGAGGTTGGAGATCATGTCTTCATCTAAGGTAGACAGCAGCTTCTCCGCTTTTTCGATGTCGCGGTATTCCGGCTGACCGAGCAGCCTTGTCTGACCTGTAAGCCAGATCTCACTTTTCTGCAGCTCGGCAAGCACCTGCGTGGTGTAGTCGACAACGATCGGTACCAAAGATGCTGCGCTCCCGGCTGCCCGGGAGACCTTGTCCAAAAGCTCCGGCGTGAAATCCTCTGCCGGGATCTCGGTCAGCGTGGCGTTAAGCACGGCACTCAAAAGCTTCAGGTCGGTTTCCGTGACGGAGAGGGGAAGCTTGATAAGCTTATTCTTCACGACCTCGCCGGAGGTCATGACGACTAAGATGAAGCTGTGTTCCCCCGCCATAATGAGCTCGAACTTTTTGACGGTGGTGTTCGTTGCAGAGGTCAGGGTGTAGGCGGGCAGGTTCGTCAGCTTGGAGACCATCTTGCCGACCTGCGTCATCGTCTTGTCGAACTCCTGCATTTTCAGCTCCATCGCCTGATTGAGACTCTTGGTCTCGTCCACGCTCAGGCGGTAGTCCTGCATCAGCTCGTCAATGTAGAGCCGGTAGCCTGCGGCAGACGGGATGCGCCCTGCGGAGGTGTGCGGCTGCTCCAAAAGACCCAGCTGCGTCAGCTCTGCCATCTCGTTGCGGATGGTAGCGGAGGAGAAGGTGACGTCCGGCATGGCGGCGATCGCCTTGGAGCCGACGGGCTCTGCCGTGCGGATATATTCTTCCACAATGATGCGAAGAAGTTTCTGCTTGCGGTCGGTGAGTTCCATTCGTGCTCCCTCCTTGGTTTTAGCACTCATTCGCCCTGAGTGCTAAAGCAACTATACAACAGCAGTTTCAAATTGTCAATAGCTTCCCGT
>JAKSPM010000107.1 GCA_024404825.1 Clostridia bacterium | reverse complement strand
AGCTCCCCGAAACAGAACCTGTTTCGGGGAGCAATAAACGCGTTATCGGTTATTATATTTTTCAATCGCCTTTTTCAGGATCTCCATTGCTCTTGCAAGCTTCGGGGCTTCCAGAACATAGGCAAAGCGTGCCTCCTGCTTGCCGCCGTCGGCAGCTGCATAGAAGCCGGAGCCGGGGGCAAACATCAGCGTTTCGCCGTGATCCTCGAATTCCTCCAACAGCCAGCGCTGGAACTCGTCGGTGTCGTCCACGGGCAGCTTTGCCATCATGTAGAACGCACCCATCGGCTCGGCGCACACGACGCCGGGGATTTCCATGAGCTTTGCATAGCAGACGTCGCGGCGATGGCGGTATTCCTTCCGCACGGCCTTAAAATAGCTCTGATCGACGCTGTAAAGGGAAGTGGCGGCAAGCTGATCGACCGTTGCAACAGAGAGCCTTGCCTGCGCAAGCTTGAGTGCCTGCTGCATCAGCTCATTGTTTCTTGAAATCATCGCGCCGATTCTTGCACCGCAGGCGGAGAAACGCTTGGAAACGGAGTCGATCAGGATGATGTTTTCCTTCACATCCTCCATGCTGCCGATGGTGGAAAGACGGTTGGAGCCGTCATAGATGAACTCGCGGTAGACCTCGTCACCGATCAGGTACAGGTCATGCTCCTTGGCAATATCGGCAAGCAGACGCAGATCCTCCTGTGAGAGGATGGTGCCGGTGGGGTTGCCGGGATTGGTAAAGAGGATGGCGCGGGTTTTATCTGTGATGAGCGGCTCGATCTGCTCGCGGGTTGCGAAGCGGTAGCCGTTTTCCGCACTCGTGGGGATGGGGACGACCTTGCCGCCGTTGGCGCGGATAAAGGTATAGTAGTTCGGATAGAAGGGCTCTGCCACGATGACCTCACAGCCTTCATCCAAAATACATTTCATCGTGATGTCGAGCGCCTCACTGCCGCCGGTCGTGACAAGCACGTGGTCACGCTCCAGGCGCACGCCGATGTCGCAGTAGTAGCCGCGGATGGCGTCAATGAGCTCGGGGATGCCGGGAGAGGGCGCATAGGCCAGAACAGACTCGGAAAAGCTCCTGAGTGTGTCACGGTAGACAGACGGTGTATGGATATCGGGCTGGCCGATGTTTAAGTGATAGATGGTTTTTCCCTGGGCAGCTGCTGAAACCGCATAGGGATGGAATTTGCGGATGGGAGACAGACGGCAGTCCAGTGTTTTTTCGGATAATTTCACAAAAAACGCCTCCAAAGGCTCAAAAATTTGAGTTCATTATATCAACAGACGGCAATAAAGTCCATTGGAGAGATTGACGGAATCGGGCAGGCACTGCAAGCCCTTTCCATCTAAATATTACAATTACAGGCTCGTGAGCCAGCCGAAATCCTCGATTTCGTGGGTCTTGGCGCGTTTCAAAAGCGCTTGCGTTGCCTCAACGGCAGATGCACCGTTATAAAGCACATCATAGGCAGCCTCAGTGATCGGCATTTCCACGCCGACAAGCTTCGCCAGCTCCATGGCAGAGCGCGTGGCATAGTAGCCCTCGACCACGGCGCCGACCTCTTTCGTGGCCTCCTCCGCAGTTTTGCCCTGACCGATCAGGATGCCTGCGCGGCGGTTTCTTGAGTGCATGGAGGTACAGGTAACGATCAGGTCGCCGACACCGGCCAGACCTGCAAAGGTCTCCTGACGGGAGCCGAGTGCCATGCCGAGCCGTGCAACCTCTGTCAGGCCGCGGGTCATCATGAGTGCCTTGGTGTTGTCACCGAACTGCATCCCGTCACAGATGCCGGCGCACAGAGCGATGACGTTTTTTAGTGCTGCACTAAGTTCTACGCCGACCACATCGGGGCTGGTATAGACGCGGAACCAGTCGGTCATAAACACATCCTGCACCAAATGGGAGATCTTTGCATCGCGGCAGGCGGCAACCACGCCCGTGGGGATGCCGCGGCCGACCTCCTCCGCATGGGAGGGGCCTGAGAGCACCGCAACGGTCTTGCCGGTCTCGTCCTCAACGATCTGGCTCATCCGCTTGCCGGTGTTTTCCTCAATGCCCTTGGTGACGGAGACGAGAATGACATCGTCTTCCAAATAGGCAGAAATCGCCTTTGCCGTCGAACGGACGGCAAATGACGGCGTTGCCATGACAACAAGCGCCTTCCCGCGCACACAGGCGGGGTCGGAGGTGTAGGTGATGTCAGCGGGAAGCGAAATCCCGGGCAGGAAGGGGTTTTCCAGGGCTTCGCGGAGATTGTCGCTTTCTTCTTTGGCATACGACCAAAGCGTGACCGCGTTTCCGTTGTTGTGCAGTAACAGGGCGAGGGCAGTACCCCAGCCGCCGCTGCCGATAACAGCAATATTCATTTGATATTACCTCTTTTTTAAGTAGACTTTTGACTCACTGCCTGCAAACAGCCTGCGCAGATTCGGCAGGTGCAGCAGCACGACCAGCATCGTCACGCCGCAGGCCATGAGAAGGATCGGCAGGCTCTTCGGAAAGAAGAAGGCGAAGACGATCGGGTAGCAGATGCCGCAGGCAACGGAGCCGAGGGAGACATAGTGCGTCAGTGAGAACAGAATGACGAACACCGCAAATAAAATCAAGAAGGTCCACGGGCACATACAAAGGCTCAGTACGCCGCTGCAAAGAACGCCCTTGCCGCCGTGAAAACCGAAGAAAACGGGCAGGCTGTGACCGACCACGCAGGCAAAGCCGCCGACCATCTTGCCGAGCGTCCAAAGGCTGTCGCCCTTTAGACCGAAAGCGCGGAACAAAAGCCCTCCGGCAAAGCAGGCGAGCACGGTTTTGCCGACATCGATCGCAATGACGAGCAGGGTCGATAAACCGCCGTAGTTCCGGAAAAAGTTGGTCAGTCCGGCGTTGCCGCTGCCCTTGGTGCGGACGTCTTCATGGAACACAAGCCGGGACACGATCAGCGCGCCATTGCCGTTACCGAGCAAATACCCGACAGCGGCCGCCGTGATGATAGCGCAAGCAAGCATGAATGTTAGTCCTCCTTATCGCCCTTTTGACGAATGGTGATGCGCACGGGAGTGCCTTCTAAGCCGAAAACACCGCGAATCTGGTTTTCCAGATACCGCTGGTAGGAGAAGTGGAACAGGCGTGCATCGTTGCAGAAAAATACGAAATGCGGCGGCTTGACACCGGCCTGCGTCGCATAGTAGATCTTAAGCCTGCGGCCCTTGTCCGTGGGCGGCTGAACGCGCGCGGTGGCATCCTCCAGTATGTTGTTGAGCATACCGGTGGTAATGCGCAGGGCGCTCTGCTCGTTGACGTGGTTGATGAGCTCAAACAGACGGTCGACTCTCTGACCGGTCAGCGCGGAAATGAACAGCACCGGGGCGTAGGTCATATAGCCGAGCTCCTTTCGGATGTCGGCGGTCTTCTCATCCATGGTCTTCGTGTCTTTTTCCACGGTGTCCCATTTGTTTGCCACGATGATGCAGGCCTTGCCCGCCTCATGCGCCAGCCCTGCGATCTTGGTGTCCTGATCGGTCACGCCCTCGTTGGCGTCAATGAGAATCAGGCACACATCTGCGCGGTCAATGGCGTTGATGGAGCGCATGTTGGAATATTTCTCGATCGCATCATCGACCTTGCTCTTGCGCCGCATACCGGCGGTGTCGATGAAGCGGTATTTGCCGTGCTCGTTTTCAAAGTAGCTGTCGATGGCATCGCGCGTGGTGCCTGCAACATTGGAAACAATCACTCGCTCTTCGCCTAAGATCTTATTCAGCAGACTGGACTTGCCGACATTGGGCTTGCCGACGATGGCGACGTTGATGACGTCGTCCTCTTCTTCAAATTCCTCCTCGGGTGGGAAGTGTTCAGTGCAGAAATCCAAAAGCTCGCCTGTGCCGTGGCCGTGGATGGCGGAGACCTCAATGGGATCCCCGAGGCCAAGCGAGTAGAATTCATATACATCGGGATTGACGGGGCCGACGGAGTCGCACTTGTTGACAGCAAGGCAAACGGGCTTTTTCGAGCGCAGGAGCATATTGGCAACGTCCTGGTCTGCGGCAGTCATGCCGGTGTGGACGTCCACGACCATGATGATCACATCGGCCGTCTGGATGGCGATTTCTGCCTGACGGCGCATGAACAGCAGCATTTCGCTGTTGGTGCTCGGCTCGATGCCGCCGGTATCGACGATTTCAAAATCGCGGCCGTTCCAGTCGCAGCTTCCGTAGATGCGGTCACGGGTCACGCCGGGGGTGTCTTCGACGATGGCGGTGCGCTTGCCGGTCAGCTTGTTAAAGAGCATGGATTTGCCGACATTGGGTCTGCCGACAATGGCAACTAAGGGTTTTGACATCTTGTTTGGCCTCCTTTCGGGAGTAAGAGAATGGCAAAAGGGCACAATCAGACATTTTACTTATTTTATATATTATTGCACGAGTTCGGCAAATTTGCAACATGGAAAAACGCAGCCCGGAGCAAGCACGGAGGAAATTTCTGTTTCGCACAGAAATAATGATAAATGATAAATTATAAATGGAAAATTGATGTGCCTGCAAAGCAGGCAATTTGAATGATCTTTCAATTCAAAGTATTGAAAAATACCGAAATTTATCATTTATCACTTATCATTCTGCAAAATTTCTGTCTGCACAAAAAATCACCCTGCTGCGCAGCAGGGTGATCGTATTTATCAGTGTGCCCAGACGAACCAGCAATAAAGGTAGCCGACCGTGACGGCGACTAAGGTGAACG
>JAKSPM010000106.1 GCA_024404825.1 Clostridia bacterium | reverse complement strand
AGACTGCACCCTACGTTTTCGGGCGCACATGCATGTAGCGCCCCTACTGCGCTAACCGCAAATTATTGATTCTTCGAAAACAGGCTGCCTCACCGTTTGGCGAGACAGCCTGTTTCTTGTCATTTATCTGTTTGTTTCGGTTTTTTCAATGAAGCGCATAAAGACAGATGCGGCCTCGGCTCTTGTGGCGGTGCCCTGCGGGTCGAGCAGGGGTTCTGCGTCCAGCATTCTGCCGGAGATCAAGCCCTCGGCGTAAGCCCAGCACATGGCATCGCTCGACCATGTGACAAGGTCTGCATCCGGGAAGTCTTCCAAGGGCGCAGCGGCCGAGGCGTCGCTGCCGAGCACGTTCTCGGTGTAAGCTTTCAGGATCACGGCAAGCTGCTCTCTTGTGATCTTGTCATTCGGCCCGAACAGACCCGTATCATAGCCGAGGACGATGCCCTCACGGTATGCCCACAAAACGGCGGAGGTGAACCACCGGCCGTCCTCTACATCCGGGAAGACGGGGTCAAATTCGACCTCCGGGCTGCCCTCCAGCCGGTAGAGAATGGAGACGATCATTGCGCGGGTGGTCGTGTCATTCGGGGCAAAGATCAGCTCCTCCGTGGAGACGCTGCCCATAATGCCGCAGAAAATGCAGAAGTCAATGCCCTTGTGCGCCCAGCTTGAAGGGTCGGGGACATCGGTAAAGTCCTTGCTTACGCAGCTTGCGGGCAAAATCTCCGTCTCCACATAGTCGCAGCGATAGCAGAAGCGGAAGCGGCTGCCATCATTTGTGCAGGTCGGCGCCTCAATGATGACCCATTCGCTGAAGGAGTGACCGACGGCCTCCACCTGCTCAGTATAACTGCTGCCGCAGCGAGTGCAGGTGTAGGTCACAAGGCCGGCTTGAGCGCAGGCTGCATCGGTGGAGGAAATCTCGTAATCATGGCCGAGCGGCGAGACGGCCTGTTCTTCGCATACGCCGCAGATCAGACATTCACGTTCTTCCGTGCCGGACTGTGTGCAGTCGGGTGCGTCAATGAGCCGCCACTGCCCGAAATCGTGTCCCGTTGCGGGGATCACGGTACCGAGGGTGAGCCTTGCACCGCAGTCGGTGCAGTATTCGGCGTTTTCATAGCCGTCAGCCGTGCAGGTCGGGGCAAGGGTGCGCAGCTCGGCATTCGCGTGCTTGCATACCGTCTGTGTATAAATCTGTGTTGCGAGTCCTGACTCATAGGCGGGGGAGTAGGCATAGGCGGCATAGTCTGAATAGTTCGATGTCCATTCCAGATATTTTCCGCCGTTATTGTAGAGGTAGATGCAGCCTTCGGTTACGGCGTCCTCAACATTCCAAAGGTTATAACGTCCGTCCACGGGCAGACTGTTCTGCTCGCCGGTGGCAAGGACGTTGCCCTCAATATCCGTCAGGAGGAAACCGCTGCGATATGCCTCCACGCTCCAGACGATGGCGGTGCTGTCGGTGTAGATCACGCCATTATCGGGCGTTACGGTCTCAAATCCACGGTAGACCTCATTCCGGATCTCCGAGGACATGGCGGCATTTGCCGACGGGGTGTAGAGAATGACAAGGTCACCGTCATGCAGCTCGTTCGTCAGCTGATACATCGCAACGGACTGACCGCATCGGATACACGCGCCGTTTTCATAGCTGTGGCCGAGTGCGGGAAGCTCCTGTGTTATGGCCTCGCTGCAGCGGGTGCAGGTGTAGCTGATATAGCCCGGCTCCGTGCAGGTCGCAGGTTGCTGCCCGGTAACATCGGAGGTATCATGGCCGAGGGCGGGGACGGATCTGTCGCGGATGAAGCCGCAATCCGGGCAGGTGAAGCGCATCACGCCCGCCTCCAGGCAGGTGGGTGCCTGAATAAGAGTACCGTCGTCCCAGCTGTGGGCGCCGTTTATCGCCTCGCCGGAGGGCGTGGGGTAGTCGCTCGGTGCATCGAGGTCGAACAGAAGCCATGCAAGCTCCGGATAGTCGATGAAGACATTTCGGTTGCCCTGCACGTTCTCGACCTGATCGTTTCTTGTCATTTCCCATTCATCGACCGGGTCGATGACCATCCACTCCAAAAGGGTTTCGAGGTCTTCAATGGCGCGGATACCGGAGTTTGCGTCATCATCGGAGTCGAGGGGCGGCAGATTTGCAGATTTTACGTCGGAATAGAGATTCGGCTGTGCCCAACGGACATAGACATAGAGCAGAATTCTTGCAACATCGCCTTTGACATTGTCCTGTACCTCTAATTTGCCGCTGCCTGTCCAGATGATGTCGCGGCCGTCGATTTTGGAGGGGCTGCCGCTGCCATAAAGGTTGCCGAAGGTGTGGTTGCTCTTAGCGGAATTGACCGTCGAAACGGACGGACGCAGATGGTGCAGGTCGGAACCGCCGCCGCGCTGATAATAGGAGGCCTTGCTCTTCGGCCAGACGTGCTCACGGTTCATCGTGTAGCCCTCGGAGGCGTCGATGTCGGTGTAGAAATAAAGATAGCTGTCTGTGCCGTCTGCGCTGTCGGTGGAGAGCCAGTAGGTCGCAAGTGCGGTCTCGCTGTAGCCGGAGTAGGTGACATTCTGATTGGTGTGGGTGTCCGTCATCAGATCGTGCAGAGCGGAAAACAGCTCGCTCTGCGTGGCGGCATAGCTGTCATTCGGGGAATAGAGACCCGAAAGCGCCGCGAGATTTTCGTAGGTGTAGTCACCGGAATAGTAGGCTTCGGCCTGCTTGCTCAGGTCCTGACAAAGCGTGTGGCGCTTTGCACGGTTTTTGGTGAGCGTCCCGGTCTGCGCAAAGACGACCGTCAGCAGAGCCGGCAGCAGAGCGCTGACCAGCAGCAGGGCGATCAGCCTGCGTGGGAATTTATGCTTCATGGGCAGCCTCCTCGTTTTTCTCTCTTTTCAGTGTAGCACTGATTTTTTCGTTCAGCAATACAAAATTTCCGCGAATTTTTCTTTTTCCATGTTACAATCCGCACAAAGAAAAATCAAAAATATCAGGATTTTCGCTTGACAGGCAGGGCTTGGCACGCTAAAATGAATATTGGATTGGTATGAGAATGGAGAGTATGGGCATTGGCACGCCCGGCTGTTCCGAATGACCGATCATCCGCTGCCGTTTGGCAGTCATCCGGCGCGTTTTGCCGGCTGCGTGGAGTTTTTTCTCTATGGGATTTTTATGCACCCTGCCTCCGGGGGCGGAGGATGTGTGCATTTCTTTTTCTCGGCATACCCAATTTTTAGTAAAGGAGGTGTGCAGAGTTATGGTGAAATTGTGGTTAACGATTGTCCTGTGCATTGCAGGATTTTTGATTGGTGCAATTATTTTCTTTCTGATCGGTATGACCTACCGCAAGAAGATCGCGGAACGTGAGATCGGCAGCGCCGAAGCAGAGGCTACCCGTATCATCAATGAGGCGATCAAGGGCGGCGAAAACAAGAAGCGTGAAATGCTGCTCGAAGCCAAGGAAGAAATCCATAAATCTCGCACGGAAAACGAAAAAGAGCTGAAAGAGCGTCGAGCCGACCTGCAAAAGCAGGAGCGCCGCTTACAGCAAAAGGAAGAGACCCTCGATAAGAAGACAGACGCCTTTGAGCGCAAGGAAGAGGACCTGCACAAAAAGCAGCAGGCCGTTGCCGCCAAGGAGGAAGAAGTCAACCTTATCAAAAAGAGCCAGCTTGAAATGCTGGAAAAGATCTCCGGCCTGAGCCAAGAGGCCGCCAAGGAGTATCTGCTCAAGATCGTGGAGGAGGATTGCCGCCACGATGCAGCCCTGAAGATCAAGCAGATCGATCAGGAGCTGAAGGACGAAGCCGACCAGCGCGCAAGAGAAGTCATTTCCCTTGCCATCCAGCGCTGTGCAGCCGACCACGCCGCAGAGGCAACTGTCTCTGTTGTGCCGCTGCCCAATGACGAAATGAAGGGCCGTATCATCGGCCGTGAGGGTCGTAACATCCGCACCTTGGAGACCATCACGGGCGTCGATCTGATTATCGACGACACCCCCGAAGCCATCACCGTTTCCTGCTTCGATCCGGTGCGCCGCGAGGTCGCCCGTTTGGCACTGGAAAAGCTCATTACCGATGGCCGCATCCATCCCACCCGCATCGAAGACATGGTCGAAAAAGCAAAGCGCGAGGTCGATCATGTTATCAAGCAGGAGGGCGAGCGTGCCGCGTTCGAGACCGGTATCAACAATCTCCATCCGGAGCTCATCAAGCTGCTCGGCCGTCAGAAGTACCGTACCTCTTACGGTCAGAACGTGCTGAATCATTCCATCGAAGTTTCCCATATCGCAGGCCTGCTTGCAGGCGAGCTGGGTGTCGATGTCAAGCTTGCAAAGCGTGCAGGCCTTCTGCATGACCTCGGCAAGTCCGTTGACCACGAAATGGAAGGCAGCCACGTGCAGCTCGGTGTGGAGCTTGCCAAGAAGTACAAGGAAGGCTACGAAGTCGTTCATGCCATCGAAGCCCACCACGGCGACGTGGAAGCCAAGACGATCATCGCCTGCCTCGTTCAGGCAGCAGATGCCATCTCCGCAGCCCGTCCCGGCGCAAGACGTGAGAATGTGGAAAACTACATCCGCCGTTTGGAAAAGCTCGAAGAGCTTACCGGCTCCTATCCCGGCGTCGAAAAGTCTTATGCCATCCAGGCGGGCCGCGAGGTTCGTATCATGGTCAAGCCCGAGGACGTTGCAGAGGACAACATGGTCATTCTTGCGCGTGACATCGCCAAGAAGATCGAGGC
>JAKSPM010000105.1 GCA_024404825.1 Clostridia bacterium | reverse complement strand
TGCACCTGTGGCAGAAGCCGCTTCGCAGGCAGCTCCCGTTCAGATGGCACCCAATGATCCGCAGAGTGCACCCGCCGCTGCGGTGAACTATCCGCAGCAAGCGCCCCAGGCAGCACCTGTCGCGGAAGCGTTTGCACCTGTGGCAGAAGCCGCTTCGCAGGCAGCTCCCGTTCAGATGGCACCCAATTATGCCCAGCCTGCACCCGCGGTGAACTATCCGCAGCAAGCACCTCAGGCAGCACCCGCTCAGATGGCATACAATTATGCTCAGCCTGTTCCCGCTCCCGCCGCGCCCAAAAAGAAAAAGAAGATGTGGATCTTGTGGATGGTGCTCGGCCTCGTCGTTTTGCTTGCAGCGGCCGCTGCAGCGGCTGTGTGGTTCTATCTGAGCTATCAGCCCAAAGAGATCAAACTGAATAAAACCAAGCTGACACTTGAAATGGAAGACAGCAAAACGCTCAAGTGTGAGATCACGCCGTCGAAGGCAAAGGACAAGTCCGTCGATTGGGAAACGAGCGATGACTCCGTTGCAACTGTCTCGGACGGCAAGATCACTGCGGTAGCTCCCGGCAGCTGTACGATCACTGCGACGACCGAGAACGGCAAAAAGGCTACCTGCCGCGTCGAAGTTGAGCCTATGGAGCTGACGATGGAAGCCGGCTCCGACTATGTAATCTATTTTGAGGTAACGTCGTCGACAGCAAAAGACGATTCCGTCGAATGGGTGTCGAGCGATGAAGCTGTTGCAATCGTTTATGATGGCGAAATCACTGCGGTAGGCCCCGGCACCTGCACGATCACCGCGGAGACCGAGAACGGAACGAAGACCGTCTGCAATGTTACTGTTGAGGAAAACGAGTATGACATAGCAGTCGTCGGCAAGTGGGAATGTGTTGCGATCGGCTCATATGAAGATGGCGAATACTATGACCCGAGTGACTTCGGACTTGATATGGACCTGACGTTAAATGAAGACCATACTTATAAGCTTGTAGCGTCCGGCGAAACGGAATACGGTGAATGGGAGTTCCTCGAGATCGATGGGGATGACGATTATATGTATGAAGCAGATACATTCTACTTCTACTATACGGACTATTCGGACGAGGTTGCTATTTATGACACCGATTACGCGTTCTTCTTTGAAAGAAGCTATTAAAAGAACGCGGTGAAACGGAGCTTGCATAACTATCACAAACCTTCGCATACTATCCGTGAGGGATGTGATATCGGATGCGAATGACGAACAAAGAATATGCCGACATGGTAAAGCGCATGGCGCCGAAGTCAAAGACGCTTCGAAACTGCTTCAATGCTTTTTGGATCGGCGGGCTGATCTGCTGTCTCGGACAGGCCTTGATGAACGGCTATGCAGCGCTCGGAATGAACAAGACCGACAGCGGTACCGTGACCTCCATCACACTGGTATTCCTGTCCGCACTTCTGACCGGCCTTGCTGTCTATGACAACATCGCCAAGCTCGCCGGCGCCGGCACCTTAGTTCCGATCACAGGCTTTGCCAATTCTATTTCCGCCCCTGCCATCGAATACCAGACCGAGGGCTTCATCACGGGGCTTGCCGTCAAGATGTTCACCATCGCCGGGCCCGTACTTGTCTACGGCACCTCTGCAAGCATCCTATACGGCTTCATTTACTGGCTCATTACCAAATAACGAACGACCCGCTATGACCCTTTCAAAACGGAAAGGGAAGCAGCGGGTCGTTTTTTGCACGCATCTATCCTGCTTTTTTCGGGATGGTGATAGTCAGCACGATCAGCTCATCCGTCTCCTCCTGTCTTGTAGAGGCCTGAAAACCTGCGCTTTTCATCAGCTCCAGATTGTGATTGACGGAATTAAGAAACAACCGAACATCGCGGAGCACGAATTTCCGCATCCCGCGCTTGACCTGTTTTTCCTCCAACAGACGGGCAACGTAGGCGTCGGTCTTTGCTGCGTTGAGGTCGTATTTTACAATATGGCGGATCGCGTCCAGCTTTTCCTCGTCGGAGGCAAGCCGCAGCAGCGCGCGTGCATGACGCTCCGACAGCTCGTTTTTTCGAAGACCTTCCCGCACGGCGGCCGAGTGCTGCAAGAGCCGCAGCTTGTTTGCGACGGCGCTTTGACTTTTGCCGAGCTGAGCTGCGATTCGCTCCTGCGACAGCCCGTAAAGACGTGTAAGCCTTGCGAGCCCCTCAGCCTCCTCCATATAATCCAGATCCTTTCGCTGGAGATTTTCAATCAGTGCCAGCATGGACGACTGCGGGTCGCTGACCTGCACAACAAGGCAGGGAAGCCGTTCCAACCCAAGGAGCTTTGCCGCCCGCAGCCGCCGTTCTCCCGCAATCAGTTCGTATCCGTCACCTATGCGCCGCACACTCAAAGGCTGCAGGATGCCGTGCAGGCGGATGCTTTCGGCCAGCTCCCGAAGCTCCCGGTCAGAAAAGTATTTTCGCGGCTGTGCGGGATTCGGGCGGATCGCGCCCGGCGGCAGATAAACGATCTTTCCGGATTCATAGAACGAGGTGAGCTTTTTCTCACGCTGCATATTGCGTTCCTCCTGACGGTGAAATGTTCTATCCATCATTCTACCCGCCGCGGGTGCAAAATCCCGCGAAAACAAGGCTGTTTCAAACGGAATTTTCTGCATCATTTCCGCTTCCTGAAGAGGTTGCATATTGTGCGTTTATGTGCTATGATTATTCTGCAATGATATGCGAAAATGCGAATCGGAGAGATACTATGACTGAATTGATTACGGATTCCACGATACAGGAATTTGAAGATTTTTTACAGCGCCACCCGAAGGGACATTTTGCACAGAGCTGCCTTTGGGCAAAGCAAAAGTCCATGTGGACTTGGAAAGCCATCGTTTCCAGAAATGAAAAAGGCGAAATTCGCGGCGCACTTTCCGTGCTGATCCGCCGGGTGACGAAGCTTCCCTATACCATGATGTATTGCTGCCGCGGCCCCGTCTGCGATCTGGACGACAAGGCCACCATGAAAGAGCTCTTCGAGGCCGCCAAAAAGCTTGCCAAGGAGCATAAATCCTACGTCATCAAAATTGACCCGGATGTTCCCTCGTCCAACACCGACTTTTCCGACTTCATGAAGTCGAGCGGCTTCAAGAGCAAGGAGGGCGGCAAGGGCTTTGAGGCGATCCAGCCGCGCTATGTTTTCCGCCTGAACGTGGAGGGCAAAACCGAGGATGAGCTGATGACAGGCTTCCATCAAAAATGGCGCTACAATATCCGCCTTGCCTACCGCAAGGGCGTGGAGATCAAGATTTGCGGCAAGGAAATGATCCCGGCGTTCCATGAGCTGATGCTTGTTACCGGCGTGCGTGACGGCTTTGTTACGAGAAACGAGGAATATTTTGCCGATATGCTTGACAATCTCGGCGAGCATTGCAGGCTCTATATGGCGTTTTATGAAGGCAAGCCCATCGCGGGCACCCTTGCCATCTGGTACGGCGATAAGGTTTGGTACCTCTACGGTGCCAGCTCCAATGAGTATCGCAACCTGATGCCGAACTATGCGCTTCAGTGGGAGATGATCCGCTGGGCGGTCGAAAAGGGCTGCCGCGTGTATGACTTCCGCGGTGTCCCGGGCTTGGTTCCCGAGGATCACCCGCTCTATGGCCTTGTCCGTTTTAAGCAGGGCTTTGGCGGGGAATACACCGAATTCATCAGCGAGATGGACTATGTGCAAAAGAAGTTCATCTATTTCTGCGCGGAAAAGGGCTTTGCCGCGCTGCGTTGGATCCGTTTCAAAATATATCTTCTGAAAAACCGCGACAAGAAGACCGACCATGTCAAGGGTACACCGCGTACAAAGCAGGAGAATGACTAACCGAGAGGACTTTTTATGAAAGCATACGTTGTTGAACGGGAAGACCTCATCCAGAATATTGAATTCTTAAAGAAAAAAGCAGGCGATACCCCGATCTGGGCGGTCGTCAAGGGCAACGGCTACGGCATCGGTGCGGTACCGCTGGCCAAGCTGCTCATTGAGCACGACATCGATCATTTCTGTGTGACCGAGCTTCGAGAGGCAGAGCTTCTTCGCGAGGCAGGCCTTTCCGACGAGCCGATTTTGATGCTCCGCTCCACGCAGGACCCCACGGAGATCAACCGTTTGCTTGATCTTCATGTGATTATGACGGTCGGCTCCTATGAAACGGCGGTCGCCATCAACGGCGTCGCGGCGCAGAGAGCCGATATGGCGGAGGTACACCTGAAAATCGACACCGGCATGGGTCGTTATGGCTTTTTGCCGGAGGAAGAGGAACAGCTGACTTCTGTCTACCGCTATATGAAAAATATCGTTGTTGCGGGCATCTATACCCATTTCAATAATGCTTTCGGCAAAGCCAAGAGTACAAAGCAGCAGTTTGCCGCATTTCAGGCGGTAGTGGAACGCCTGCAAATGTCCGGCTTTGAAACAGGCACGGTCCACTGCTGCAACTCTTCTGCATTTTTGCGCTTCCCCGAAATGCACTGCGACGGCGTGCGCGTAGGCTCGGCACTGCTCGGCAGACTTTCTTTCCGCCACAGCTTCCCGCTCAAGACCATCGGCTATGCCGAAACCTTTGTTGAGGAGCTTCGCTGGATTCCAAAGGGTCACACGGTCGGCTACGGTGCGGCATGGAAGGCGAGAGAACGCACAAGGATCGCGGTCGTCAGTATCGGCTGGTATAACGGCTTTGGTCCCGCAAGGGAAAACGATGTCTACCGTCTGAAGGATTCCATCGGCGGGATGCTCCACCACCTCAAAAATATGATTATGCGCCGCTCCATTGTTGTGGATGTAGGCGGTCACAAGTGCCGCGTTCTGGGGCATATCGGCATGGTCAATACCATAATCGACGTCACAAATATCCCCTGCAG
>JAKSPM010000104.1 GCA_024404825.1 Clostridia bacterium | reverse complement strand
TTGGCAAGCTGTTCTGCCATGGCAGAGTTGCCCGTGTCCTGCTTTTTCTGCTGCTCCATGTACTTTGCAACATCCCGCTTGCCTGCGCCGGCACTCTGGCGGCGCTCCTTGAACGCCGAGAGCTTTTCGCGGTAGCCGCAGACGCAGGCGAACATCTGATTGTCACCTTCGCCGCGCAGCTCCATCTTCTTGAAGCAGTTGGGGCATCTTGCGTTTGTGGTCTGCGTGACGCTCTTGCGGTAGCCGCACTCGCGGTCGGGGCAGACGAGCATTTCTCCGCGCTTGCCCTTGACCAAAAGCAGGAATTTCCCGCAGTCCGGGCAGGCCTTGCGCGTCTGATTGTCATGGGTATATTTTGCATCGCTTGCCTGTACGGCTTTGACCAGCCTTGTGGCATAGCGGCGCATTTCATCGACAAAGGCTTTGTCCTTTTCCTTGCCCTTGGCGATGGCGGCAAGGCGATCCTCCCATTTGGCTGTCAAAGATGCAGAGCGCAGATCCTCGGGTGCTAAGCCGACTAACTGCATACCCTTGGAGGTCGGGACAAGCTCTTTGCCGCGCCGCTCGATATAGAAAGCGGAAAACAGCTTTTCGATGATGTCCGCGCGGGTCGCAGGGGTACCGAGGCCGGAGGTTTCCTCTAAAATCTTCGCCTCGGCGCGGTCACTCACCTGACTGACCGGATGCTCCATTGCAGTCAGCAAGGTCGCCTCGGTGTATCTTGCGGGCGGCTTGGTCTGACCCGTGATGAGCCGTGCGGATAAGACCTTCATTTTCTGTCCCTGCGAAAGCTCCGGCAAGGTCTGTTCTTCTTCGTCGTCGGCGCTTTCTTCCGCATAACGGTTGTCATAGGCGGCTTTCCAGCCGGGCTGTTTGACGATCTTGCCCTTGGCGGTAAAAATCTGCTTGCCGACGTTCACCGTCAGCTTGACTTCTTCATATTCAAACGGCGGCATCAGCACCGCGAGGAAGCGGCGCACGACCAGATCATAGATATTTCGCTCAGGACCCGACATCTGCCAAAGCTCGGGGGCTTGCTCCGTAGGGATGATGGCGTGATGGTCGGTGACCTTGGCGTTGTTGACGATATATTTTGTCGGGATGGGTCTTGTGCGCATGATGCCCTGCGAAAGTGACTTGTAAGGTTCCACCATCACGGCACGCAGACGGTCGGGAAGCGTCGCGACAACGTCATCGGAGATATAGCGCGAATCCGTGCGCGGGTAGGTAAGCACTTTGTGGCTCTCGTACAGGCTCTGCATGAGATTGAGCGTCTCCTTGGCGGAGTAGGCGTACTTTTTGTTCGCATCCCGCTGCAGCTCCGTTAAATCGTAAGCCGCAGGCGGCACCGTCTGCTTCCACTGCTTTGTGACCTGCGTCAGGGTCGCGGTTTGATTCTGCACGGCAGCAACGATGGCCTCGGCAGTCTGCTTATCTGAAATACGCGAATTGCCCCTGGCATCGCGCCATGTCGCAGTAAACCCGTCCAATTTGATCTGAACGGAATAATACTCCTTCGGCACGAAGCGCTTGATCTCGTCCTCGCGTGCGGTGATGAGGGCAAGGGTCGGGGTCTGCACACGGCCTGCCGACAGCTGCGCGTTATACTTGCAGGTCAAGGCTCTTGTAACATTCAGGCCAACGAGCCAGTCGGCCTCGGCGCGTGCCTTGGCAGAGCGGTAGAGGTCGTCATATTCCTTTGCCGGGCGCAGCTTTTGGAAGCCTTCGCGGATGGCCTTGTCGGTCTGCGAGGAAATCCAAAGTCTCTTGGCAGGCTTGTTCCAGCCGGCCTTTGTCATGATCCAGCGGGCAACGAGCTCGCCCTCGCGGCCTGCATCGGTGGCGATGATGAGCTCCGAAATATCCGAGCGCTTCATCAGGCTCTGCACGAGCTTGAACTGCCGGGAGGTCTGCCCGATGACAACGAGCTTCATCGGGTCGGGCAGCATCGGAAGCTGCTCCATGTCCCATTTCTCCCACGATTTCTGATACACATCGGGGTCAGCCAGGGTAACTAAGTGCCCCAACGCCCAGGTTACGACATATTTGTCGCCCTCTAAGTAGCCGTCGCGGCCGTTTCTTGCCCCGAGCACTCTTGCAAGCTCCTTGCCGACGGACGGTTTTTCTGCTAACACTAAAGATTTCATCATTTCACCTGTTCAACATTCTTGCGATGATCGGGCGGTGCACCTTCATTGCCCCCTTGGGGCAGAACTCCTGACAGCAGAAGCAGCGGATGCACTTGTCGCGGTCGATCTTCGGTTTGCCTTTTTTCATGGTAATTGCCTTTGCGGGGCAGATTTCATAACACTTTTTGCAGCCGATGCACTCGGACTTTTTTACCTTCGGCTCCGAGCCGAGCAGATCGAAAACGACCTTGCCGAGGAGCTTGCCGTTCCTGCCCTTCAGGACATTGTTGAACATCAGGCTGTTTTTGTTATCCACCTGCACGAAATCGGGGACGATAAAAGAAGCCAAATCGCCCACAATGTCCAGCTCCTCTGCTGTTTCCGGGATCAGGCCGCGCTCAAACGCCGCCTGTAAGGTCGGTACCTCGTTTTTGGTGAGACCCAAAATTTTCGCACAGGCGAGGTCTAATTTGTGCGGGCTGTTTGATGCTGCCACACAGCCGATCTCCCTCGGAGAGCCTGCCGTGGGGCCGTTGCCCTCCATGCCGATGACAGCGTCGGAGATGGTAAGCACGGGCTTGAAATATTCGTCCAAGTCCACGATCATCCGCGCAAAGTCCGCGCCGTCGGGGTATTTATAGTGGTATTCGGGTTTCATCGTCCCGGGGATCACGCCAAAGAGGTTCTTTGCCCCGTTGGACATCGCCATCATGCCGTGGCTTTTAAGCTTGCAGAAGTTGATGATGGCATCTGCCTTGTCGAGATAGGCGGTATACTGGAAGCTGCGGCAGACCTTGCCCGCAGGGTTCTTGGCAGTTGTCTGCGAAAAGTCGCGGTTGAGCTCGGCACCATATCGTTCCGTCTCCGTCATGCCGGTAGTGCGGTAGACCGTGGAGAGCGCTGCGGCATTATACAGTGATCCGGGGCTGTCACCGATGATGACGCGCGCCCCCTTTTCCCTGAGCATCTGCACGAGCGCGCAAATGAGCGTCGGGTGGGTCGTAGCAGCCTTTTCTGGCTTCATGTGAGAGACGAGATTTGCTTTGATAACAACGCACATTCCCTCTTTTACAAAGTCCAATCCGCCCAAAGGCGCGAGCACCTGCTCCAGTGCCTCCCGGCAGGTGGATAACTCATAGCTTCGACATTCCCGAAACACAACATCCGGCATAATGATCGCCTCCGTTTTGAATGCAGCTTCTGTTCCCTTGTCATTCTGAACAACGCAGCGCGGAGCAGGATGACACTTTATTTTTGTTAAGTATACCACGATTTTTCCCTATGTGCCACCTTTTATTTCCGGCGAATCTGTGGTATGATAAAAGCAGACATACAAAGGAGGTCTTTTCATGGAACAACCGAGATGCGAAGACTGCTACAACTACGATTACGACGAAGAAACCGATACCTATTACTGCCTGATGGAGGTGGACGAGGACGATATGTACCGCATTTTGTCCGACGCCCGCTTTGTTTGCCCATTTTTCCGCAAGGGCGATGACTATACTACCGCAAGACACCAGTAAAGCGGAACGCTGAGCAGGGGATCTTTTGCCCCATCCGTGCAGTTCCGAAAGCAGGAAACACACAAAGTATTCCCATACTTTCGGAACTTTCGCCTGTGACAAAATCTCTCGCTGTCAGCTTGTGCCGCGAGATCAGCTCTTGCCGATTTCTCAGACGGGAACTTTTTTTGCTTATTTCCATCTATACTATTAAACTATTAAGACTCAACACAGGAGGAATCCCCCATGCGAAAGATCATTGCAACCACTTTATGCCTTGTACTCGTGCTCGGCATCTTTACCGCCTGCGGCGGGGCCGATGCAGCTGTCACGGTACAGTCCGTCGCGCAGATCCTCGGCTACGGCAGCCTCGGCCTGCATGACAGCTATGCCGGCATCGTTGAAGCCGGGCAGACCGTTGACCTTGAAAAGGATGCAACGATGGAGGTCTCTGAGGTGCTCGTAAAGGCCGGTGACGAGGTCACGGCAGGTCAGGTTCTCTTTACCTATGACACTGAGGAGCTGACTTTAGAGCGCGACAAAGCCGTTTTGGAGCTGGAGCAGTCCAAGAGCTCCGTTACAACGATGCAGGAGCAGATCGCCGCACTGGAAAAGGAGAAGCAGTATGCCTCCGCCTCCGCGCAGCTGGACTACACCCTGCAAATTCAGGCCTTGCAGCTGAATGTTCAGGAAACAGAGCTCAACACGAGCGCCAAGCAAAAAGAGATCGACCGCCTGAACGCTCTTTTGGAAAACACCGAGGTTTTGTCTCCTGTCAGCGGCACGGTGCAGTCCGTCAATGCAAGCGGTGCGACCGACGACTACGGCAACCCCCTGCCCTTCCTGTCCATCAGCGAGGCAGGCAATTTCCGCATCAAAGGCTCGATCAACGAGCAGCAGATCTCCGGCATCTATGAGGGCATGGAGATCACGGTACATTCCCGCCTGGACGACAGCTCGTGGCACGGCTATATCTCCTATATCGACTACGAACACCCCGAGAACAACATAATGGAGTACTATGGAGCTGCCGATATGTCGGGCTCCTCGAACTATCCGTTCTATATTGACCTTGAGGATGATTCCGGGCTGATGCTCGGCCAGCACGTCTATTTTGAGTCCTATCTTCCCGAATCCGGTGCCGAAGGGCTGATGCTCCCCGCCGAATACATCGTAGACGGAAGCTATGTCTGGGCAGCAAAGAAGGGCAAGTTAGAGCGCAGAAAGATCTCCGTCGGCAGCTTTGACGAGCTGACCGGCACCTATGAGATCATCGGCGGTCTCAGTCTGGAGGACTATATCGCTTTCCCGGACAAGACCTGCGTAGAGGGTGCAAAGACCGTGGTCTATGACCCGACTGCCTCCGCCGAGGG
>JAKSPM010000103.1 GCA_024404825.1 Clostridia bacterium | reverse complement strand
CTTTCGGGCTCTATTGACGTCTGCCAGCGTGTCAAAAAATACTTTTTTGACACGCCGAGACGGTCAATGACCGTCTTTTTTTAATTCATTCAGTGCCTCCGGGGTATCAACATCAGTGAGCTCTGCCTTTTCGACCTCCACGGTCAAAAGGCTCTCCGGGTGCATTTTAATGACCGTGTTGCCGCCGTTGTCCTCGCGCAGCTGCATCAGCTCCCCGAAAAACGCTTTGGGGAACATACAGGGATTCCCTCGCTTGCCGTCATGCGCCGCACCGATGATGCAGGCAGGATGCGCAAGCCACTGCTCCGCCACGCGACGAACGGAATCTCGCGTCAGCTTCGGCTGATCGGAAACAAGATACAAGATCGCATCGCAATCCTGCATGGCAGTTGTGCCGAGCCGGATGGTATGACTGATGCCCCAGTCGGGGTGCTCATTTCGGATGGAGGCAAAGCCGCTCTGCTTTGCAAGCTCCTCGATCTGCGGATACTGCGTCACGACCGTCACCTGCGAAAAAAGCGCCTCCGGGACGGCGTCAAGCGCCCGCTCAATGAGCATCTTTCCGTCAAATTCCGCCGCCAGCTTGTTGGCGCGAAACCGTTTTGCATTTCCGGCCGCCATGACAAGGCATCCGAGTTTTTTATCGTTCATCTGTGACCTCCTGTTTTTCAACAGTATGCCCGTTTTAAGCCGAGGATAGTCGAACTCAAGCCGTCTATATTCGGCTCTTTTGGGTACTTCTCGGCTTAGCCCTTGCGGAAACGGAACAGGAGCGAAAGTGTGCCGTAATGCCGTTTTATGAGTAGGCGGTAGACGATCCGTTTCATGCGCGGAAGCTGTGCAAGATAGGGATTTTCCCGATAGGCCGGGAATTTTTCTTCCGTATAAGCACGGAATTCCTCCGGCAAGGGGGATGTTTTATCAATGCGCAGCACACGCACGGAAGCCGCGATCAGCACATGGTCAACTGCCAGCCTGCAAAGCTCGTTTTCGTAAGTGCCTGACAGGTTTTCGCCCGCAAACCAGGAAAGGATATCATCAAAGGCATCCAGGATCTCGCGGTTGCGCTCTACATTGGCATTTCGCGTGATGGAGCCGGGTCTGCATAAATAAAAGTACAGTGCGTCAGGCAGGGTAACAATGGAGCCTGCCTCGGCAAAGAGCTTTGTGGAGGTGCGGATGTCCTCATACCACACCTTGCTTGGGAAACGGATCGTAGTTCGCAGGAACAGCTCCCGCTTCCAAATTCTGGCGGCCGCCGAGGGAAGCGACAGAAGAAACGAAGGGTGCTCCTTCAGGGCAAACGGTTCCGGGTAAACCTTTGACACCTCGGAAAACGTCTTCTTCCCGCTGCCGTCATCCAGCATGAGCTGGAACGAATAGACCTCCGCATGGGTCTTTTCGATTTCGCGTGAAAGCCGCGCAAGGCTGTCCGGGGCGATCGTATCGTCGCTGTCCACAAAGAACAGGTATTCGCCCTTTGCTTCCTCGATGCCGGTATTCCTTGCCCCGCCGAGGCCGCGGTTTTCCTGATGGATCACGCGGACGAGATCGGGGTGCTGTTCGGCGATCTGATCGCAAAGTGCGCCGCTTTTGCCGTCCGTCGAGCCGTCATCAACAAGCAGGATCTCGCAATCCGCGCAGTCATTGGCCAAAACGGAATCGACACAGCTTTGCAGGTAGTCCGCAACATTATATACCGGGATCACAATACTAAACAGCATCGGTGTTCTCTCCTTTTTGCCGTTCGAGCGTCTGTGTCCATACCAGAAGCACAGCCACATCCGCAGGCGACACGCCCGAAATGCGGGAAGCCTGACCGATGGAGACAGGGCGGATGGCATCCAGCTTCTCTCTTGCCTCCAACCGCAGGCCGTGAATGGCAGAATAGTCCGTATTCTCCGGCAGAAGACGGCGTTCAGCCTTGCGGAATTCCTCCACCTGCTTCTGCTGACGGGCAAGATAACCCTCGTATTTGAGTGAAATTTCCACCTGTTCCGTTACCGCCGCAGAAAGCGCCGGACGGTCAGGGTCGAAGGGTGCGATGTCGGCATAGGTCAGCTGCGGTCTGCGCACCAGGTCTGCCAGACGGACGGAGTTGTCCACCGGGGCAGTTCCCTTTTCCGTGAGCATCCGGTTGAGCGCCTCGCTTGAGGCGATGCCGTTATGCTCTAAGCGGGAGATTTCTTCTCTCACCTGCTCGTATTTTTCGAGCATGGCGTTGTATTCCTCATCCGAGATCAGGCCGAGTCGATGGCCGATGGGCATCAGACGCAGATCGGCGTTGTCCTGCCGATGCAGAAGGCGGTATTCGCTCCGCGAGGTCATGATCCGGTATGGCTCCGAGGTTCCCTTGGTCACAAGGTCATCAATGAGAATGCCGATGTAGCCGTCCGAGCGTTCCAGAACAAGCGGTGCCTTGCCTTTGAGCTTCAAGGCGGCATTGACGCCCGCCACAAAGCCCTGCACGGCAGCCTCCTCGTAGCCGGACGAGCCGTTGAACTGGCCTGCGCCGTAAAGTCCCGGCACCTTCTTGCTCTCTAAGGTCGGTTTGAGCTCGGTCGGGTCAACGCAGTCATACTCGATGGCGTAGGCAGGCCGCATCATCTCGGCATTTTCTAAGCCCTTGACGCTGTGCAGCATTTCGATCTGGACATCCTCGGGCATACTGGACGAGAAGCCCTGAATATACATCTCCTCGGTGTTGAGGCCGCAGGGCTCCACAAAAAGCTGGTGGCGCGGCTTTTCCGCAAAGCGGACGACCTTCGTTTCGATGGAGGGGCAGTAACGCGGGCCGACGCCCGAAATGGAGCCGTCATAAATGGGGCTCCGGCTTAGGTTTTCACGGATGATCTCATGGGTTCTCTCCGTGGTATAGGTCAGATGGCAGACTGCGCGGTTCGCCGGCGCGGCGCTCGAGCGGAACGAGAACGGCTGAACATCCGTCTCGCCCGGCTGAAGCTCCATCTGCGAATAGTCAATGGAACGGGCGTTGATGCGCGGAGGCGTGCCCGTTTTGAACCGGCGCATGGAAAGGCCGAGGGCTTTCAGCTTATTCGTCAGGCCGACGGCGGCGTGCATTCCGTCCGGGCCGGAGGAAAGGATGTTTTCGCCGATGATGATATTCGATTCCAGATAAGTGCCGGTTGCCAGAATGGCCGCCTTGCAGCGATATTCAGCGCCGAGCTGTGTCACGACGCCGCAGACCTTACCCGCTTCGGTCAGAATATCCACGATCATGGCCTGCTTGAGGTCTAAATTCTCCTGCGTTTCAAGTTCATGCTTCATGAACTGCTGATAGGCGCGGCGGTCCGCCTGCGCGCGCAGAGAATGCACCGCAGGTCCCTTGCCCCGGTTTAAGATGCGGTACTGGATGCAGCAGTGATCTGCCGCCCAGCCCATTTCGCCGCCAAGGGCGTCCAACTCGCAGACAAGATGCCCCTTGCCTGTTCCGCCGATGGCGGGGTTACAGGGCATATTGCCGATGGCGTCTAAATTGATTGTAAAGATGACCGTACGCAGACCCATTCTCGCGCAGGCCAACGCCGCCTCGATCCCGGCATGACCGGCACCGACAACGGCGATTTCATATTCTCCAGCAAAATAACTCATTGTTTTATCCTAAAATCAGCTTGAAGCCGCCGTAGATTCCCGCATCGTTGCCGAGGCTCGCCAGGGCAAAGCGGGTGTGTTTGCACGCATGGAACATATAGGCTTGATAATGGCGGTGGATGCCGTCAAGAAGCACCTGCCCTGCCTTGGATACCCCGCCGCCGAGAATGACCAGCTCCGGGTCAAGGATGCAGCAGGCATCGGCGATCGCCTCGCCGAGGTAGTCATAGGTCTGCTCTAAAATATCCTTTGCAAGGCTGTCTCCCTGCTCTGCGCAGTAGAACACATCCTTGCACGAAAGCTTCGGGAAATCCCGCAGTGAAGACGGCGTGTCAGATTCGGAAAGGCGTTTGTTTGTCACGCGGACAATGCCGTTTGCCGAGGCATACTGCTCCACACAGCCGCGCTTGCCGCAGGTACAATACAGAGGCTCATCGCGGTTGACCACGATGTGGCCGATCTCACCGGCGACCCCGTGGGCACCGTTCATGACCTGATCGTGCAGGACGAAGCCGCCGCCCACGCCCGTGCCGATAGTCACAAGCAGGGAGCTTTCGCTTCCCTTGCCGCCGCCTGCGAAATGCTCTCCGAGCGCCGCAACGTTTGCATCGTTTCCGGCTTTCACTTTCATTCCGGTAAGTATGCCGAGGGCATCATGCAGGTTGAACACGCCCCAGTTGAGGTTGACGCAGCAGTTGACATTGCCGCGATCGTCCACAGGCCCCGGTACGCCGATACCGATGCCCAGGATCTGCTCCTTGCAAAGGCCGCGCTTTTGCATGCACGCTTCGATCGCTTCCGCGATCTCCGGCAGGATCCGCTCGCCGCCGTGCTCCGTATGTGTGGGAATCTCCCATTTTTCCATGAGCGTTCCGTCCTGTGAAAACAGGCCGAGCTTGATGCTTGTCCCGCCGACATCCACGCCGAAACCGTATTGCATGATCTTCACCTCGATGCGACTTTTTACGAATACAGTATAGCGCAAAGTACGCAAAATTTCCACTCTTTTCTTCCCATGCAAATTCGGGGCTATCATTGGGAAGACATATACAGCGTGTGGCGATGGTATGTACACTACCGCGCGATGAGATACCACTGCTTCGCAATGGATAAAAAAATACTCGTTCTTTCGAACGAGTATTTTTTGCAGCGTGTCAAAAAAGTATTTTTTGACACGCTGGCAGACGTCAATAGAGCCCGAAAGACAAGCAGCTCTCACTCGTAGGCGTACATAGGTACGGTAGAGTGAGAGCTGCGCAGTAAGTCAAAATCCTTGCGAAGCAAGCCTTTCCGGGCACGGATGTTTTATAAATGATATGATTTCCGGCAAACTGTATTCGGAGCATGATGCCCCGTTCCATATCTTGATTTTGACGGTTTCGGGGTTTATTGACAGTCTGAAAAAAATACTCGTTCTTTCGAACGAGTATTTTTTGGTGCCGGTGACCGGTATACTCCGCTTCGCTCCGTGACTCTTCGTATTTT
>JAKSPM010000102.1 GCA_024404825.1 Clostridia bacterium | reverse complement strand
AAGTTTTCAGTCAATATCATGCAGAACTTCCTGCGGTTTTTCATCCAGCACCTCAGGGTGGCGCAGGATTTTTCGGAAATTGCGCAGAAGCTCGGCATAATAGAAGCCGTCTACGGTACGCTCGTCGGTATTGAAGGTATAATCGACATATTTTTTCGTAACGACAGAGCCGTCCGGGCGGACTTCGTTTTCTTTGCGTTTTGCTCCAAAGGAGCAGAACACAGGCATATTGCCGAAGTCATACAGATGGTGGACGATCGGCGGGATGCCGAGCGAACCCATCGAGGTAAAGAAGATGGAAGCATGGAACGGGCTGACCTCCAAAAGGAACTTCGGAAGCAGGCCGAAATAGTCGAGCGTCTTCAAGAACCAAATGACGAATTTCAGCAGCACACCGGGGATATAGGTCAGGTATTTGGCCGTATTATCGAAATTGCTGTCGAGCGGGGTGTTGCGGATCTTGTCGATCGCCGCATGGAGCTTTTCATAAACAACATCTGCGGTATCATACGGGGTCAGATGGAGCTTCAGAATGGACTCCGAACCGCTTGTGGACATCTCTTTTTTGACGACCATGCAGAACTGGATATCATCATCTCTGGAATACACCCGCTGCCCGGCTAAGAAACGGTTGGCCGCCGGATATTTGGCGATGATCCGGACATAGGCTGCCAAAAATGCGTCGGTAATGCCGAAATCCGAAAGGCCCTCCGCACGCTTTTTGCGGATATAGCGCTCAAGCTCCGTGATCTCGATGGAATCGCGGACGAAGTTGGAAGCGCCGCCGCGCGTCGGCATGATATAGGTTGCGATGATCGAAATCGGGTCGAGCGTGCGGACCCTTCGGCCATCTGATCTGTCGCCCCAAGTGGAATGATATTTACCGTCGGTAAACACGCGAATGGCAAAAACGAGCAGGAAGCCCGCCGAAAGCTCCGCCATCTGTGCAAAAACGATCGGCTCAGCAGAGAAAGAAAATGCTTTGACTGCATCCCAATGATGATACAGAAGGTAGATAACCGGCAGGGCAAACATCGGCACGAGCGTCCAGTCCCGCTTGGTTCTGCCTGCGGTGATGGCCGTATAGGCGATGGAAAACGCAATATACATCAGCCATACCAGCAGAATGAGGGCAACGCGCTCATCTTTTGCCTCGCTCGTGTAATATACGGCTGTGGAAAGGCACAGCAGCCACACGGGGATCGCCGTTTTATAGAATCTCTTATCGGCAGTAAACAGGATCTGAAGCACAAAGATCAAAAGCGCGACTGATGGCAGTATCACTGCAAACCACAATGTTAAACAGCCGACTCCTTCCCCTTTCCAGAAGGTCACGGATGCAATGCGGAGCACGATCGCAGCTAGCAAGAGCAATGCGGAGATCCAGGTCAGCACGTTTTTCCGGCTGACATAGTATCTTGTTTTATTCATACGGGTATTATACTTCAATGTGTAATAATCTGCAAGAATAAATTATAATTCGCCCGTTTCTCCCTGTTCAGCAGGCTGCCGCTGTGCGTGAGCGGGTGATTTCTGCCCTGCCCGGCTCACGATTTCCCCTTCGGGAGTCAGGGAAAGGCACATACAGTCAATTCCGGAAAGCGTGAGCGGCTCGGCATCGGAGATGTTTTCAATCAAAGGAAACGGTGCTCCCGACACGTCAACTGCAAGCAAATATCCGTTTTCTCTTTCCCGAATCCATCCGCAAACGGACGTATCTCCGATCGCTCCGCGCCACGGAAGCCATCCTGCCTCCGGGCTATAGCCGCAAAGGGCTGTAGCGATTTTCTCCAATGGCCATGTATGTACGGAAATTCTGTGTTCCAACGTCAGGCCGTCGGCACCGGGCATCAGCACACCGATCGGCACAACGCGAAAGCCGTAAATCACATAGAGGCGCAAAATCCGGGACGCCTGAAGCGCCAGACGGCAGGAAAACACATAGTAAAGTCCCTCCCGCCGGACTTGCAGTTCCCCTGCCGTTCGGTCATTTTCATATACCGAGATTTCGATCGGACAATCCATAAAAAATCCCTCCCACATACTCTATGCGGGAGGGATCGGGAAATATTCTTTTTTTCATCCCTGGGCATTGAGGCCGAAGCTGACGGCGATTGCGGAATCCACCTGATTCATCAACTGCTCATCCAGTCTGCCCATATGCTCCTTCAGACGTTTTTTGTCAATGGTGCGGATCTGCTCCAGCAAAACAACGGAATTCTTTGAAAGACCGACATCATGGCCGGTCAGTTCGATGTGCGTCGGCAGCTTAGCCTTCCCAGTCTGACTTGTGATCGCGGCGGCGATCACCGTCGGTGAATGTCGGTTGCCGGTATCGTTCTGAACGATCAGCACCGGCCTTGTACCCCCCTGCTCGCTTCCGACCACGGGGCTTAGGTCGGCAAAGAAAATATCGCCTCGTTTAACGGTTGTGTCCATCATTGCTCCACTCTCCGTGAAAAAAACATTCAATCGCGTTGCGTTGTGTTCCTATTTTTCCACGCAGAATTTGATTTTATAACCAGCGTTGTTCAAAAAACATACGCAATTATGCGGCAAGTGGAAAGCTCCCGTTTCATTCTATGCGGGCCGCAGGACAAAGTTACACGATGTACTGCAAAACCTCCATGCGGTTTTTGCCGTCGAGGTAGATTCTCGGGATGCGCTTATTGATGCCGCAGAGGACTTCATAGGGGATGGTATGGAGCGCATCCGACAGCTCCTCTACAGGGATCTCTGCGCCGCTGTTCGTGCCGAAGACCGTGACCTTGTCGCCGACCTTGACATTATCGACTTCCGTGACATCAACCATGCACATATCCATGCAGATGCGGCCAACCACGGGGACACGCTTGCCATGCAGCAGGAATGAGATCTGATTGGAGAAATTCCGGTTTAGTCCGTCTGCATAGCCAATGGTCAGAACAGCGATTTTCCGACTCTCCGAAGTGGTATAGGTTCTTCCGTAACTGACGGAAATATTCGGCGCAAAGGTGCGGATCTGGGAAATAGAGGTATGAAGAGACATCAGCGGGCGAAGGTCGATCTCGCCGCGAAGCTCGTCTGACGGCGCGATGCCGTAGGTGGCGATGCCGGGACGTATCATATCGAGCGCATACTCGGGATAGAGGATGCTTGCTGCGGAGTTGCAGCAATGGCGAAGCTCCGGCTCGATGCCAAGCCCCTTCAGGCTGTCAAGCATGGAAAGGAATCTTTGGTATTGCAGCCTTGTAAAGTCCTCGTTTTCCTTCAGGTGGCTGTCTGCCACCGGGAAATGCATGAAAACGCCCTCAATGTGCAGGTGCGGAAGTGCGGCGACAGCTTTTAGCTCGTCCAGGGTCTGCTCGCAGTCATAGGCAAAAAAGCCGAGGCGGGACATACCGGTATCGAGCTTGATATGTACCGGGAGGACATCGTCTGTCCCCTCTAAATGCTGGTTGAGCTGCTGCGCATATTCTAAGGAATGTACCTCCTGGCGGATGTTCATATCCACAAGGTCTTCGGCGTAGATTGCCGGAGTGTAGCCCAGAATGAGGATGGGAAGACGGATATCGCCGCGGCGAAGCTGCAGAGCTTCTTCAATGTTGGAAACGGCAAGATAATCCGCGCCCAGATCGCGCAGATAGTGGCTGATCGGGACGGCACCGTGTCCGTAGGCATCCGCCTTGACCACTCCTAAAAACTTGCAGGAGGACGGCACGTTGCCTCGCAGCTGTGTATAGTTATGGGCAAGATTATCCAGTGAAATATCCGCCCAGCTTCTTTTGAGTAATTTCATGTTTATCCCTCTTTTAAAAAGCTGAAATCTGAAATCGTAAGCTTTAAAACGCAGGTTTCATTATAGCATATTTCCGCATAAATTGGAATCCCTTTTTGCGTAAACCAGGTATCTGCAAGCAGCTGATCTGCCCCGTAGCCATCTTCATAGCTGACACGGAGATTGTTATCCTCCTTGCCGCTCGCCGCAATATAGGCGCTTTGCCAGACTCTGCCGAGCACGGCAGGTGCAGAAAGCGGGGTGATATTCCCGTCTGCCAGTGTGCCGAAGGTCAGTTCGGTATCGAAAAATGTCAGACGCCCGGTGTCGTTTTCGATCTGCGCCTGAATGCCCGAAAGCGTGTCCGGCGTAGTCACGGTAATCTCCGTCGTGCCGTCTGTCACATACCGGCAATCCAGCGTGAATGTGTAGACCTCTTCACCGTAGTCTGCGGTGACCTCGGCTGTAAAACAGGCTCCGCCGGCATTGAGAAGCTTTGCTCGAAAGTCCATTGCAGGCTGAAGCTCATTTTTCTGTCCGCTCTTTGCACAGGCAGACAGAAACAACATCGTGAAAACAAGAATTGCGATCAGGCATCGCCGCATATAGCATACTTCCTATTTGAGTAGTCGCGGAACAGCCTCGATCATATCTGTCGGCGTCATGCCGTACTCCCCGATCTCCCGGGCGCAGAGATCCCCTGCCGCACCGTGAAGCCACGCGCCGAAGCACGCAGCATCAAATGCCGGAAGCCCTTGTCCGAGCAGGGATACAATGATTCCCGAAAGAACATCACCGCTGCCGCCGACTGCCATGCCGGGATTCCCGGTCTGATTAAGGTAATACCGCTCATCGTCATAAACGAGCGTACGGTGTCCCTTTCGGAGCAATACCTTTCCTGTTTCATCGGCAAGGCGCTTCGTCTCGTTCAGGCGATCCGCAGAAAGGCTGCCGCCAAGCCGTCGGAACTCTCCGTCATGCGGGGTCAGGATCACGGGACAGGCTGTTTCACGCAGTACATCTATATGCCCCTGCAGGGAATTTATGCCATCAGCATCCAAAACAGTCGGGATGGAAAGATGGCGCAGAAGCTCAATCGTCAGCTTTTGTGTGTCCTCGCTCCTGCCCATGCCGATGCCGATCAGGCAGGCATCGCAGCGCTCTGCACGCTCCAGCAGCGCATCGAGCGCCGCAAAGCAGAACATTTTTCCGTCGGAGGCAAAGGGAAAAACCATCGGTTCGACTAGTCCGCTCGCGACAATGGGATAGACCGCATCCGGGACGGCAACATAAATCAGCCCGCTGCCGCATCTCAGCGCTGCATTTGCCGCAAGCCGCGGTGCCCCCGTATAGCCGACACTTCCGCCGATAATCAAGATGCGGCCATAATCGCC
>JAKSPM010000101.1 GCA_024404825.1 Clostridia bacterium | reverse complement strand
GAATATTGTTCGACATTTCCCTTTTCTAAGGGGGTTCGGGGGAATTGGCATGCGGAAGCTTTTTTCAGGTGCGGTAATAACCGCAACTGAAAAAACTGGAGCTTGCCTCCCCCGATATGTTCTTTTCCCCTATTTTCTTCGAAGAAAATAGGGCCGCCGGAGGCAAACACGCTTTTACAATGATGAGGCATTTTTCGGCGCGATGAGGGCAGACCGGAGAGAGGAACGAACGGAGGCCTCCCTTGTGGATCGCGCCCTACGGCTCAAAAGAACGCTGAATTTCTGTTTACCGTGTGAAAAGAGCCGGAAGAAATTTCGCAAAAACAGGGTGCAACGCCTTGCCAAAAGGCAGTAAAAATGATACAATAATTTATTATAAAGGAAAGTATCGGCAAGCGGCGGTTGATCGCCGATGAAAGGCCGTTCCGGAGGGACTTTTTTGGAAAGAAAAACCACTGTGATCACAGACGAACAGCTGCGTCATCAGCAGCAGGTCTGCGAAATGATAAAAGAATACTGGCTCGCGCAGGGCATCACCCCGAAGGCCTGGGTCGATACTTACGGCTGCCAGCAGAACGAGGCCGATTCCGAGCGCATCCGCGGGATGCTTTCTGCCTGCGGCTATGCCATCGTGAACGAGGGCGAGGGTGCGGATGTGATCGTGATGAACACCTGTGCCATCCGTGAGCACGCCGAGCAGCGCGTATTCGGCAACCTCGGTGCGCTTTCGCACTACAAGCGCCGCCACGGCCGGATGAAGATTTTTCTGTGCGGCTGTATGGCAGGGCAAAAGAGTGTTGCCGACCGTGTCAAAAACAGCTATCCCTATGTGGACGGCTGCTTCAATCCCCATCAGCTTTGGCGCTTCCCTGAGCTTTTGTGGTACACGATCACGAAAAACAAGCGCATTTTTGCCACCGAGGATTCATCGGGCAACATCTGCGAGGGCATCCCGATTGTGCGTACAAACAACTTAAAGGCCTGGGTCTCGATCATGTACGGCTGCAACAACTTCTGCTCCTACTGCATCGTGCCCTATGTGCGCGGCAGAGAGCGCTCCCGCCAGCCGGGTGAGATCATTGAGGAGGTCAAGGGTCTGATCGCCGCAGGCTACAAGGACATCACCCTGCTCGGGCAGAACGTCAACTCCTATGGCAAGGATTTGGGCCTCGGTATCGACTTTGCAGACCTGATGGCGCAAATCGCAGAGCTTCCGGGCGAGTTCCTGCTCCGTTTCATGACAAGCCACCCCAAGGATGCAAGCCATAAGCTTTTTGACACGATGGCAAGCCATGACAAGATCGCAAAACAGTTCCATCTGCCCTTCCAGTCCGGCAACGACCGCATTTTGAAGGCAATGAACCGCCACTATGATCTTGCGCAGTATCTTTCTCTCATTGACTACGGCAGAAGCGTCATGCCCGATCTCGTTTTCACCTCGGATGTCATTGTCGGCTTTCCCGGCGAGACCGAGGAGGAATTTGAAGACACCGTGAAGCTCATTGAGCGCGTGCGGTTTGACGCACTGTTCACCTTTATCTTCTCCCCCAGAGGCGGCACCCCTGCGGCAAGCATGGATGACCCCACCACCAAGGAGGAAAAGAACGCCCGCTTTGACAGGCTGTGCCGGGTGCAGAATCAAATTTCCCTGGAAAAGCACCAAGCCTATCTCGGCAAGACCGTCCGTGTCCTTGTGGACGGCACCGACAAAGAATTTCTGACCTCGCGCACCGAGGGCGGCAGACTTGTCCGCCTGTCCGGCAGCAGCGAGTTGATCGGTCAGTATATCAACGTAAAAATCACCGACTGCACCACCTGGTCTTTGGTCGGAGAACCTGTGTAAAAATTTTTAGGAGGCGAACAACATGGCAGAGCTGACCCCCATGATGAAGCAATATCTGCAAATCAAAGAGCAGACCCCGGACTGCCTGCTGTTTTTCCGTCTGGGCGACTTTTATGAGATGTTCCAGGACGATGCAAAGATCGCCTCCAAGGAGCTTGACCTGACGCTCACGACCCGCGACCGCTCCAAGGAAAACGAGGCCGACCGCACCCCGATGTGCGGCGTGCCGTACCACGCGGCAGAATCCTATATCGCGCGACTGGTTGCCAAGGGCTACAAGGTCGCCATCTGCGAGCAGACCGAGGATCCTGCGCTTGCCAAGGGACTTGTTAAGCGTGACATCATCCGCATTGTCACCCCCGGCACCGTGACCGAAAGCTCCATGCTTGAAGAGGGCAAAAACAATTATTTTGCAAGCATCTACGGCATGAAAGAGCGTTTCGGCGCCGCCTTCTGCGACCTGTCCACGGGCGAGTTTTTAGCAACCGTCTGCGAGGGCATGGACGCTCTTTGTAATGAAATTTCCCGGTTCTCCCCGGTCGAGGCCATCTTATCCGGCTCCGCACTCGGCCGCCCGGAGGTCACGACGATCCTGCTTGATCGCCTCGGCTGCTGCATCAGTGCAGCGGAGGACAGCCTGTTTTCGGAGACCGCCTGCCGCGACACCCTCCAAGCCCAGTTCGGCAAAACGGCAGACGCACTCGGCATCGGCGCAGAGCCGTCCGTCCTGCTCGCCTCCGGCGCACTGATCGAAAAGCTGCGCGAGATGGCAAAGGGCGATATTCCCCATGTGCGCAGCTTTGAATTCTATCTCTCCGGCAAATATATGGAGCTCGACCTGACCGCGCGGCGCAACCTTGAATTAGAACAGACGCTCCGCTCCAAGGAAAAGCACGGCAGCCTTCTTTGGGTTCTGGACAAAACCAAAACCTCGATGGGCAGCCGTATGCTCAGAAGCTGGCTGGAAAAGCCGCTTTTAAGTCCGAACACGATCAGCCGCCGACTCGGTGCCGTGGAGGAACTGGTAAAAAATACCATCGCCCGGGAGGAGCTGATCCTTGCCCTGCGCGATGTGACCGACTTTGAGCGCGTGACTGCGCGCATCGTCACAGGCTCCGCCAACTGCCGCGACTTTTTGAGCTTGGCGCAGGGTGCAGCAAAGCTGCCTGCCATCTGCGATACGCTTACTTCCTTCCATGCGCCCATGCTGCAGGAGCTTTGCGAGGGCTTTGACACGCTTTCCGACCTGCAGGAGCTGATTTCCCGCGCCATCTGTGACGAGCCGCCGTTTTCCGTCCGCGAGGGCGGAATGATCCGCGACGGCTACAGCGAGGAGATCGACCGTCTCCGCACCGTTATGACCGGCGGCAAGGGAATGCTGACCGGCATTGAGATCAAGGAAAAGGAACGCACGGGCATCAAAAATCTGCGCGTCGGCTATAACCGCGTCTTCGGCTACTACATCGAGGTCGCCAAGGGGCAGGTCGATCTTGTCCCCGAAGATTACATCCGCAAGCAGACCCTTGCCAACGGCGAACGCTACATCACCGAAGAGCTCAAGGAGCTGGAAAATACCATCCTCACGGCAAAAGATCGTGTGACGGCGTTAGAGTATGAGCTGTTTGTCGCTCTGCGTGACCATCTGGCAGCGCAGGCACCGAGGATTCAGGAAACTGCCCGCCGCATTGCCGTTCTGGACGTGCTGGCCTGCTTCGCCGCCGTCGCCGCCGACAACAATTACTGCCGTCCCGAGGTAGATACCTCCGGCAGAATCGACATAGAAGCCGGCCGCCATCCGGTGGTAGAAAAGGTGCTGAAGGACACCTTCTTTGTTCCGAATGACGTCCATCTCGGCAGCTCCGATGATCGCGTCGCCATCATCACAGGCCCGAATATGGCGGGCAAATCCACCTATATGCGGCAGGTCGCATTGATCGTCCTGATGGCGCAGATGGGCAGCTTTGTCCCGGCAAAATCTGCGAGAATCGGCATTGTCGATCAGCTCTTTACGCGCATCGGCGCTTCCGATGACCTTGCCTCCGGCCAGTCCACCTTCATGGTGGAAATGACCGAGGTCGCCGACATCCTCAAAAATGCGACCCCGCGCTCCTTGCTCATTCTTGATGAAATCGGACGCGGCACCTCCACCTTTGACGGCATGGCGATCGCCCGCGCTGTCTTAGAATACTGCGCCGACCGCAAAAAGCTCGGTGCAAAGACCCTGTTTGCAACCCACTACCACGAGCTGACCGACATGGAGACTGCCTTGGAGGGTGTGCACAACTTCAACATTGCCGTGAAAAAGCGCGGCAGTGACATCATCTTCCTGCGGAAAATCGTCCCCGGCCCTGCCGATGACAGCTACGGTGTGGAGGTCGCGAAGCTCGCAGGTCTTCCCGACCGCGTGATCGCACGCGCAAGAGAAATCCTGAAAGAATTGGAATCTGACACTCCCGTACAGCGCACGGTGCACACGGCGGAGGCAGACGATCAGGTCTCTATGCTCGATATGGCATCGGATGAGATCCGCAGACGTCTGGAGGCCGTTTCCGTGGAAACGCTCACGCCCATTGAGGCGATGAATCTTCTGTACGAGCTGAAGCAGCTTTTGTAACCCATCAAGGAAACGCTGAATAAATCGTTTCCTCAAAAGGAGAAATTATGGCGAAATCCAAACATGGCAGTCTGACCCCGCTTCGCAACGGCGAATTCATTGCAGGACTTCTGTTTTTGCCCTGCTATCTGTTCTTTACCTCTGCCGCCCTGGTGGCGCTCAACCGTCTTTTTGACTGGAATCTCAGTGAAACCTCGCTGAATCTTCTGTATTTTGTCATCAACTTCGTCGCTGTGGCGGCGATCTTCCACCATTTTCTGATTCAGTCGCTGAACTACGCAGGCAAAAGCTTCTGGCAGTTTTTGCAGGCTGTCATTCTCGGAACGGTGTTTTATTTCTGCGTGACCTTCGCCCTGACCTGGGCGCTCGGCAAGCTGCACTTGCTGCCGGGGAATCAGAATGACGCCGCCGTAAGCAGCCTCCTGACGAGCAAACATTCGCTGATGACGCTGTGTGTTTGCGTTCTCGTACCGATCACGGAGGAATGTCTGTTCCGCGGGCTGATTTTCGGCACGATCCATAAAAAGAGCCGCGTATGGGCGTACATCGTCTCCATTTTGGTCTTTGCACTGATCCACACGCTTCCCTATCTGCTTTCGGCAGACAAACAGGCAGCCTATACCCTGAAAGAATTTCTCATTGCCTCACTGACCTATGTCCCTGCGGGGCTTGCCCTCGGCTGGGCATACGAAAAAAGCGGCACGATCTGGGCGTCGATCCTGACTCACGCCCTTGTAAATTTCATCGCCGCCTTTGTGACGGTGAGC
>JAKSPM010000100.1 GCA_024404825.1 Clostridia bacterium | reverse complement strand
TGTCAATTCTCAACGTTTGGAGGAACCCAACATGGAAGACTTACTCAACCGGCAGGTGCCGCAATCCATTGAGGCCGAACAGTCCGTGATCGGCTCGATGCTCATTGACAGCCGTTGTGTGCCGGATGTGATCGGACTTCTGCGCCCGGACGAATTTTGTCTGGCACAGAACAGGGAGATCTATGAAACGATCTACACCATGTTCAACTTCTCCGAACCGATCGACCCGGTCACCGTGGTCAACAAAATGAAAGAGCGCGGCGTGTACACCGATAACACGACGAGCTATGTCGCCCAGCTGATGGAGATCACGCCGACTGCCGCCAACGTCAAGCAGTATGCCGAGATCGTCCGCGGCAAGGCGCTTCTGCGGAATCTTCTCGGTGCATCCGAGAACATTTCCGAAATGGTCTACAGCGGCGAGGGTACGCCCACGGACGTCCTGGAGGCCGCCGAAAAGCAGATCTACAATCTCCGCAAGGGCAATACAAATGAGTCCCTGGAGCACATCGGTACCGTGCTTCTGAAGGTCTTTGACCGCCTGACCGAGCTCTATGAATCCGGCAAGGACATCCCCGGTCTTCCCACCGGCCTGCGTGACCTTGACCGCAAGCTCTCCGGCCTCAACCGCTCCGACCTCGTTCTGCTTGCCGCACGTCCTGCCATGGGCAAGACGTCGCTGGCGCTCAATATCGCCCTCAACGTGGCAAAGACCACGCCGAAGACAGTCGCCTTTTTCTCTTTGGAAATGTCCAAGGAGCAGCTCGCCTCCCGTTTGGTTTCCAATGAGAGCTTCGTGGACAGCCAGAAGCTGATGACCGGCCGACTTGACACCGATGAATGGAGCAAGCTGGCCATTGCCTCGGCAGCGCTTTCCAAGACCGACATCCGCGTGGACGACAACCCCACCATCACCGTCGCCGAAATGAACGCCATTTGCAGGCGGCTTGACAACCTCGGCCTTGTTGTCATCGACTACTTACAGCTGATGTCCTCCGCCGGCGGCAAGAATTCCTATTCCTCCGAGAGCCGTCAGCAGGTCGTCTCCGACATCTCCCGAAGCCTTAAGATCATGGCCAAGGAGCTGAACGTCCCCATCCTCTGCCTGAGCCAGCTTTCCCGTGCCAACGAGAGCCGCACCGACAAGCGCCCGATGCTCTCCGACCTGCGTGAATCCGGCGCCATCGAGCAGGACGCAGACGTTGTCATGTTTATCTACCGCGACGACTATTATAATAAAGAAAATTCTCCCGAGCCGAATGTGGCCGAGGTCATCGTGGCGAAAAACCGCCATGGCGAGGTCGGCACCGTGAAGCTCGCCTGGACGCCGCAGTATACCTCCTTCTCCGATCTCGACTGGAAGCATGAGGGATAAGGTAACGCAGGCCGTTTTGGACAGCGGCCTCATTTCGCCCGGGCAGACGGTCGTTTGCGCCGTTTCCGGCGGTGCGGATTCGATGGCACTTCTGTGGGCGCTTTGGAGCCTCAAAAGGGAGCTTTCTCTCACCGTGATCGCCGCCCATTTCAATCATCGCCTGCGCGGGGATGCCTCCGACGCAGACGAGGCGCTTGTAAAACAGTTTTGCATGACGCACAGGATCCCGCTGCGCATCTCCTCCGGGGATGTGGCCCTTGCAGCTGAGCGTACCGGCGATAGCCTGGAGCTTGCGGCAAGGCGTCTGCGCTATGCGTTTTTGGAGAGCCTGGACTGTGACCGGATCGCCACCGCCCACCATGCAGACGACAATTTAGAGACCGTCTTGTTAAATCTCGTGCGCGGCACAGGCTTGCGCGGTCTTTGCGGCATCCCGCCCGAGCGCGGCAGGATCATCCGCCCGCTGCTCACCTGCACGAAGGAAGACCTGACCGCCTATTGTGAGCAGCACAGGCTTCCCACGGCACTCGATGCCACCAATGAAGGTGACGATGCCCGCCGCAACCGTCTGCGCCATCAGGTAATCCCGGCGCTCAAAAAAGAAAATCCGCGGCTGGCTCAAACGGCCCTTACGATGACGACCCTCCTGCGGCAGGATGAAGAAGACCTGCGCGTGCAGGCGCGGGCCGCCTTAGATGCCTGCCACAGCAAAAACGGCTACAGCGTGCCGATGCTCCGCAGCTACCCGAAAAGTGTTCTTTCCCGTGCGATGCGGCTCATTTTGAAGCAATACGGCGTGAAAAACGCCACGAGCACCCATGTGGAGGCGCTGGTCGGCCTGATTTTATCAAACGATCCCTCAGCTTCGGTCAATCTGCCGGAGGATCTGATCGCCTTTCGAGAATATGACAGCCTGCTGTTCCACCAGCGAGGGGAGCTTCGGGCTCTGCTTGCCCGGGAGCTGGCGATCGGCATGCTTGATCTGCCCGAGGCGCATCTGCGTGTCTTTGTCAGCCCGGCAGACGTGCAGCTCCACACCCCCGAGGTCTTTACCGTTTCGCCGAAGGGAAAGCTGTTTGTCCGCAGCCGTGAGGTCGGAGATAAGCTCACCCTGTCCGGCGGCACGAAATCCCTGAAAAAACGAATGATCGACCGAAAGATCCCCAAGCCGGCGCGCGACCTGATCCCGGTTTTATGCGATGAGGAAGGTCTGCTCGGCGTGTGGTCGTTCGGTGAGGATAAAAAGCGAATTTGTCCGCAAGGCAGCTTGACCGTCCGCTTTACACCGATGGAGGAAGAAGATGCACCCTGATATTTCATCCGTTCTGATTTCCGAAGAGCAGCTCCGCGTGCGCGTCAAAGAGCTTGCCGCACAGATCAGCGCCGATTATCAAGGAAAACACCCGCTCTTTGTCTGCATCTTAAAGGGTGCCGTGGTGTTTTTCTCCGATCTGTTCCGCGCAATGAAAATCGACTGCACCTGCGATTTTCTGGGTGCCTGCTCTTACGGCGCCGATACCTGCAGCTCCGGCCGCGTCGATCTTTATAAAGACGTCACGGAACAAATCAAAGGCCGCGACGTCATCGTTGTGGAGGATATCTACGACACCGGCATCACGCTGGATTTCGTAAAAACCCATCTGCAAAGCAAACAACCTGCCTCGCTTTCCGTCTGTGTGCTTTTGGATAAGCCCGCACGGAGGAAGCCCGGCATCGACGTGCGCCCCGAGTACGTCGGCTTTACCATTGACCCCTATTTCGTGGTCGGCTACGGGCTGGACTGCGATCAGGAATATCGCCATCTGCCGTACATCGGCATTAAAAAATAAGGAGGCTCCCTTGGAAAGAAAGTTTCAATTCAGACGCCTGATCCCGCTGCTGCTGTTCATCGGGCTTCTGGTCTTTATCTTCATCAACCTAACCCACGCCCCGAAGGGTGAGGAGCTGAAAAACTATTCGGACGTCATTTCCCTGTTCAAGGGTGAAATGGTCAAGTCATTCCGCGTGGAGAAAAACACCCTCACTATGAAGCTCAACGAGAAGGGTCAGGAGGCCCACGACGGCGAGAAAACCGTATATTATGAGCTTCGCAGCTATCAGGATTTCCGCGAGGATCTGGGTGAGACCATCAACAAACAGCTGGAAGACGGCACGCTCTCGAAATATGACGCAGAGCCGATCGCCAAGATGCCGTGGTTTGTCTCGGTCCTGCCGTATTTACTGATCGCGATGCTGATGATCGTCTTTGTGCTTTGGGTCACGAACCGCGCAAACGGCAACAACATGAGCGCCAAGTTCAGCAAGGCAAACACCCGCTTCGGTACCGGCGGTGATAAGGTCAGCTTCCGTGACGTGGCAGGTGCCGAGGAGGAAAAGGCTGAGCTTTCCGAGATCGTCGATTTCCTCCGCAACCCGAAAAAATATCAGCAGATGGGCGCTAAAATTCCCAAGGGCGTCCTTCTGATCGGCCCTCCGGGCACCGGCAAGACCCTGCTTGCACGAGCTGTCGCAGGCGAGGCGGACGTGGAGTTCCTTTCGATCTCCGGCTCGGATTTCGTCGAGCTCTATGTCGGCGTCGGCGCAAGCCGTGTGCGTGACCTGTTCGAGCAGGCAAAGAAAGTCGCTCCCGCCATCATCTTTATCGACGAGATCGACGCTGTCGGCAGGCGAAGAGGTGCAGGCCTCGGCGGCGGCCACGATGAACGCGAGCAGACCCTCAACCAGCTTCTGGTCGAGATGGACGGCTTTGCTAAAAATCAGGGTGTCATCGTCATGGCGGCGACCAACCGTGCAGACATCCTTGACCCCGCACTGCTGCGTCCGGGTCGGTTTGACCGTCAGATCTACATCGGTGCGCCCGACTGTAACGGCCGCGAGGCCATTTTGAAGATCCACGCCGCAGGCAAGCCGCTTTCCGACACCGTTGACCTCAAGACCCTTGCCAAGGCGACCGGCGGCTTTACCGGCGCCGATCTGGAGAATCTTCTGAATGAGGCTGCCCTGCTGGCAGCAAGAAACAACCGCCCGGTCATTTTGATGTCCGATCTGGAAGAGGCCATTCTGAAGGTGCTGGCAGGCCCCGAAAAGAAGAGCCACACCGTCTCCGAATATGACCGCAAGCTCACTGCCTTCCACGAGGCAGGCCACGCAGTTGCTATGTACCATCTGCCCACGCAAGATCCCGTCCACCGCATCACCATCATGCCCAGAGGCAGAACCGGCGGCATGACCGTAAGCCTGCCGCTGGAGGATTCCGACCACTGGTCGAAAAAGGAAATGTTCGAGACCGTCGTCTCCCTGCTCGGCGGCAGAGTTGCCGAGGCGCTTTATTTGGACGACATCACGGACGGTGCCTCCAATGACCTCAAGCGGGCCACCGAGATCGTGCATAACATGGTCGCAAAATACGGCATGACCGAGCGCATCGGTGCAGTCAGCTATGACAACGACAGCGAAATTTTTGTCGGCCGCGATTTTGAAAAGACCAAGTCCTATTCCGAAGCGACCGCCTCCGTGATCGACGAGGAAATGAAGCGCATCATGGACGAGGCATATGCAAAGTGCGAAAGCATTTTGAAGGAAAATGACGAAAAGCTCCGTGCCGTTGCAGCCTTCCTGATCGAGAACACCAATATGAGCCGGGTTCAGTTTGAAGCCTGCATGAAGGGTGAGGAAATCAAGGAACAGAGCGAAGGCCTGTTCGACAGCTTCAAGGAGCCTGCTCCCACCGAAACCCCCTCTGCCGAACAAGAAGCCGACCAAAACTGACATAAAAAAACAGACACATGAAAATGTGTCTGTTTTTTACGGATCGTCGCCCGCCGAGGGCAGCGCTTGGCGCGGAGCAGGATGACACAAAGTCGGAAAGATAAACAGAAATTTA
>JAKSPM010000010.1 GCA_024404825.1 Clostridia bacterium | reverse complement strand
GCGACGGCTCGCAATGACACGGACGGAAGTTTGTGCGCGCTAAACAATAATTTACAACGCCTAGGTCACCTTGACGCCGGGGTGGAGGACGATTTTGTTTTCCTCAGCCTCTGCACAAACAGCGGTTGCGCCCGTCAAAAGCAGCCGTGCCAGGGGAGATTCGATTTCGTCGCGCAGCAGATGACGGATTTGTCTTGCTCCGCCGGAAGCGCACGAGCACCGCCCGGCCAAAAGCTCCGGCAGGGCGGGGGAGAAGGTCAGGCTGACCCCACAAGCCTTTGCACGTGCCGCCAGTGCCTCCAGCTGCAAGGAGGCAATGCTTATCAGATCGGCTTGACGCAAAGGCAACATACAGATCACGGCATCGAGCCGCCCCAAAAACTCCGGGGAAAAATGCGCCCGGACAGCCCGCAGCGCGTCCGAACGGCTGCTGCTCTCGAAGCCGATCGTGCTGCCGTGCTGTGCGCCGAGGTTGGAGGTCATAATCAGGATCGTATTGCAGAAGTTGACCCGCTGCCCGCCGGAATCGGTCAACATTCCGTCCTCCATCACCTGCAAAAGCAGATGCGTTACATCGCGGTGCGCCTTTTCAATCTCGTCGAACAACACAACGCTGTAGGGCTTTCGCCGCACCTTTTCCGTCAGCTCTCCGCCGTCCTCACAGCCGACATAGCCGGGGGGAGAGCCGATGAGCCGCGTCGCGGAGATCTTTTCCATATATTCGGACATATCAAGGCGGATCATGGCCTCCTCGGATCCGAAAACCGCCTCAGTCAGCGCCTTACACAGGGCGGTTTTTCCGACGCCCGTGGGGCCGACCAACAGCACGGAGGCGATCGGCCGATGCCTGTCACAAAGCCCGGATCTGCCGAGTCGGATGGCGTTGCAGACGGCCTGCACAGCGTCCTCCTGCCCGATGATCCTCTTTCGCAGAAGTGTTTCCAGACGGTTCAGCCGCTCGCACTCCGATTCTGACAGGGTTTGCAGCGGGATCCCCGAGGAAAGCGACAGACCGTACAAAAGATCCTCCCGGGAAAGCTCCTCGGTGTGCTCTTTTTGCTGCGCCTGCTCCAGCTTGTTCTGCAAGAGGGCGGCCCGCTCATAATTTCCGGCCTGCACCGCCGTGTGGATCTGTTCGGAAAGCAGGCGGTGAGGCTTTGACGCCTTCGGCGCAGACAGTCGCTTGTGCGCTGCACTTTCATCCAAAAGGTCAAGCGCCTTGTCCGGAAGAAAGCGGTTGGGGATAAAGCGGCACGAGAGCTCCACGGCGGCATGGATCGCGCTGTCGGAAATCGGCATACCGTGGTGCTGCTCCAGCCCCGGACGAAGTCCGAATAAGATCTGCTCCGTTTGCAATGGAGTTGGCTCATCCACCTGGATTTTGCAGAAGCGGCGTTCTAAGGCGGCGTCTTTTTCGATATATTTGTGATATTCCCGATAGGTGGTCGCGCCGATAAGCTGAAGCTCTCCGCGCCCGAGCGCGGGCTTGAGCAGATTTGACGCATCAATCGCGCCCTCGGCAGCGCCTGCACCGCAGAGGGTGTGCATTTCATCTACAAATAAAATCACATTCTGATTTCGCTGGATTTCGAAAAGAATATCCCGCACGCGCTCTTCAAATTCACCGCGATATTTTGTCCCGGCGATTAAGGATGCCATGCTTAAAAGGATCAGCCGTTTGCCTATGAGCGGCGGCGGCACCTGCCCGTCTGCCATGCGCTTTGCAAGTCCTTCCACGATGGCGGTCTTGCCGACACCGGGCGAGCCGATCAGGGCGGGATTGTTTTTTGTTTTGCGGCATAAAACGCAGATCAGGGAAGATATTTCCTGCTCTCTGCCGATCACGGGCGCATACCGATCTGCCTGCTCGACCATATTGATGCCGAATTGCTCCAAAAGGCGCGTGGATTGCATACTGGGATCCTCCGTTTGTGAAAATTGCGGGCGGATGCTCTGCACCGCATCGGAAAAAATAACCTCCGGGCAGACGGCTGCTGTCTGCAAAATCGGAAGACACACGGCATCCGGCTGCCGCAGAATCGCAAGCAGCAGATGTACCGGCTCGGTCTTTTGCCCGACTTCCTTGCCCGCTGCGGTCAAAAGGGCGGTCGCAGAGGGGGAAAGACCGCGCACTTTGCAGGAAGGCTTGCCCGGATTTTCCGAAAGAAACGCGGCACTTGCCCTCGCTTCGGAAAGTCCGCTCCTGCAAAGCAGACGCAGCGTCTCAGGGCAGGAGAAGAGCGCAAGCAGCAGATGACCGGAAGATACCCGTTCGTGGCCGAAGTTTTTTGCAAGCTGTGATGCAATGCGCATGACTTGTTTTGTCTGCGCGGAAAGCCTGCGATGTTTCATCTGCATCCCCCCTTTATCCTCGGAGGATTGTTGCCCCGAAATGAACAACCTAAACAAAAAAACCGAAAAGTGCCGTACATCGAAAAAATGCTTGCAAGAATTCGCGAACTATGGTAAATTATTGACAGTATTGTGCATCGTTTTTTGATGTAAAAAAGAAAGGAAGTTCGTTTATGAGCAACGGAAAATTCCGCAAGATTTTGACCGGCGGCGATACATTCGGCAGAGTGACGACACTCGGCATTCAGCACGTGTTCGCAATGTTCGGCTCCACCGTCCTCGTCCCTGCCCTGACGGGTCTTGACGCCTCTGTCACTCTTCTGAGCATGGGCATCGGTACCCTGATCTTCCACCTGTGCACCAGGGGCATCGTTCCCGCATTCATGGGTTCCAGCTTCTCCTTTATCACCGCGATCTGCGCTGTTATGACCAAGTGCGGCGGCAACGCAGCCTATGTCGGCTGGGGCATTATGGCCTCCGGTCTGCTGTACCTGCTGCTTGCAGGCCTTGTTAAGATCTTCGGCGCAAAGAAGATCACCAATTTCTTCCCGCCTGTTGTCACCGGCTGTATGATTATCATCATCGGCATGATGTTAGCCCCGACGGCAATGAACAATGTCACCGGCGTTCCCGGCGACTTTGCGGAGCACGCTTCCATCACGCTTTCCGAAGACGCAGAGCAGAAGGAAGGCTATATCCGCTATGAAGCCGGCGTCGTCAAGGGCTGGCTCAACATGGAAGATCTCGAAGAAGACACGGACGCCGAAAAGGAAGAGGGCACCGTTGTCTATACCGTAAAAAACGTTGAGGGAACGACCCTCCGCGAGGATACGAGCATTGATTCCAAGACCGTGAAGTCCACGATGACCTGGAAATACTGGGTCGTGGCAGTGTTCACCATTATTGTCATTATCCTTGTCATGTTCTTCGTCCGCGGCTTCTTCAAGCTGATCCCGATCCTGATCGGTATCGTGGCAGGCTACGGCCTGTCTGCGGCACTTGGCCTCGTTGATTTTTCCAGTGTTGCAAATGCAAAGTGGTTTACTACGCCGGATGTCTCGTTCTTTATCACCAAGGGACTTGACTGGAGCAAGGTCGGCTTCGCCATTACAATGATCGCGCCGATTGCCATCGTTACCTTCGTTGAGCACGTCGGTGATATTACGGCCAACGGTGCCGTTACCGGTCATAACTACATTGAAGAGCCCGGTCTGAACCGCACGCTTCTCGGTTGCGGCCTCGCATCCATCTTCTCCGGCGGTCTCGGCGGCCCCGCGGCAACAACCTATTCCGAAAATACCGGCGTGCTTGCTGCTACCAAGAACTATAACCCCGCAACGCTTCGTATCGCAGCGCTGTTTGCTATCATCCTTGCCTTCATCGGTAAGGTTGCAGGCGTTCTGCAGAGCATTCCCGCTCCCGTCATGGGCGGCGTTTCCGTCATCCTGTTCGGTATGATCGCTTCCGTTGGTCTGCGTATGCTGGTTGAAAACGGTGTCGACTTCACCAGAAGCTATAACCTCATCATTGCCGGCATCATGCTCGTCTTCGGCCTCGGCCTGGCAAACGGCATCACGCTCGGCAGTGTCACCATCTCCGGCACTGCAATCGCAGCCGTCCTCGGCATCATCCTGGCAAAGGTACTTCCGAAGAAGGACGCAGATGAGCGCAAGGAAGAAAAAGAAGCACTTGCAAAGCAGAAATAAGCATAGATAACATAAACAAGAGCAGCTCACAATGAGAGCTGCTCTTGTTGTTTGCCTGTCATGTTGCAAACGGAAGCTTTGCGATTCTTTGAGCACGTAGGGTGCAGCTTCCGAGATGCACCGAAAAAGGTTTCGATATGCGCTTCGCGCTCGATATATGCTACACACTCGATATATCTTCCGATTCGATATGCGCGGTCTCGCATGCGGCGGGGTGAGGGCACCCAGCCCTACGATTAGTGCGCAAAACACATATTCATCGCAGGGGTGAGGCTGCAAGCTCAAAAGATCTCGTCTAAGACTGCCGGAAGCTCACGCAGAGAGTCGATTCTCCACTTCGCGTCCTTCACCTCGCCAAAGCCGTAAGCGGCATAAATGAACGGAACACCGGCTGCCTCTGCAGCCTTTTGGTCACCTGCGGTATCGCCGATATAGACTGCCTTGTCAATGTGATTGCGCTCCATGACGAGGCGGATATTTTCTGCCTTGCCGAGCCCTGTACGGGCGGCATTTTCGTAGTCATCGAAGAATTTTTCCGTGTGGTTGCCGGTGAAAAAGGCCTCGATATAACCAAGTCCGCAGTTGCTGACAACGGACATATGATATTCCTTGTGCAGCTGTTCAAGCACGGCCTCCAAACCGTCATACAAATCACCGCCGAACTTTGCCAAAGGGATGCACTCGGCGTCACAGCATTCAATAATCATCCGGTTTCGCCATTGAACCGGTGCGTCGGGGAAGACCACCTCTGCGATCTGCGCCAGGGTCTTTCCGCAGTAGCTGCGGCAATCGTCCTGCGTAAAGCGTTTTGAAACGCCCTGCGACTGCATATAATCGTTCCAGGCGGAATAGACCCGGCGACTGGAATCCCACATTGTGCCGTCTAAATCCCAAATGATTGCTTTTTTCAAAGGAATCCCTCCAATTCAGATGGATTGTATCATTTTACCGGGGCAAAATCAACCCGAAAAGCAGCCGCAGAAATGAGGCTGCTTTTTTCAGAAAAGATGTGCTATAATTGGACAAAATCCATTTTGCGGGCGCGGTTGACACCGCGCGTTCAAAAAGTTATAATGTACCATAGAAAATTGTATACTTACGAAGGAAGGAACATCTATGGGACTGATTCAAAAAATTTTCGGCACATCCTCCGAGCGCGAAGTGAAAAAGCTGCGCCCGCTGCTGGATAAAATCGACGCACTTGCTGACGAATATAAGGCGCTTTCCGACGAAGCACTGAAAGCAAAAACACAGGAATTTAAGGATCGCTATCAGAACGGCGAAACGCTTGATGACTTGCTGCCCGAGGCCTTTGCGGCCTGCCGCGAGGCAGCTGACCGCGTGCTTGGGATGCGTCCGTACCGCGTCCAGCTCATCGGCGGCATCATCCTCCATCAGGGCAGAATCGCCGAGATGAAAACCGGTGAAGGCAAAACCCTCGTCGCAATTCTGCCGGCCTACCTCAACGCACTGGCAGGCAAGGGTGTACATATCGTCACCGTCAATGACTATCTTGCCAAGCGCGACTCCGAATGGATGGGCAAGGTCTATCGCTTCATGGGCTTAAAGGTTGGTCTGATCGTTCACGACCTTACAAATGACGAGCGCCGTGCGGCGTACAATGCAGATATTACCTACTGCACCAATAATGAGCTCGGTTTCGACTACCTGCGTGACAACATGGCCATCTATAAGGCAGAGATGGTACAGCGCGGCCACAGCTTTGCCATCGTGGACGAGGTGGACTCTATCCTGATTGATGAAGCAAGGACCCCTCTTATCATCTCCGGCCAAGGCGACGAAAGCTCCAAGCTCTATGAGATGGCGGACTTCTTTGTTTCCCGCCTGAGAAAGATGGTGTTTGCCGACACCAATGAAAAAGAATTGCAGGACGAATATGACTGCGATTATATCGTCAATGAAAAGGAACATTCCGTCACTCTGACTGCCGCCGGCATCAAAAAGGCAGAGGAATTCTTCTCGGTGGAAAACCTGGCGGACATCGAAAATGCAACGCTTTCTCACCATATCAATCAGGCAATGCGTGCCCGCGGCCTGATGAAGAAGGACATCGACTATGTCGTCAAGGACGGCGAGGTCATCATCGTTGATGAATTCACCGGCCGACTGATGTACGGCCGCCGCTACAATGAGGGTCTGCATCAGGCTATCGAGGCAAAAGAGGGCGTGGAGGTTGCTTCCGAGTCCAAGACCCTGGCGACCATTACCTTCCAGAACTTCTTCCGCCTGTATGACAAGCTCTCCGGCATGACCGGTACCGCACTGACCGAGGAAGAAGAATTTGCGGCCATCTACAAGCTGGACGTTGTGGAGATTCCGACCAACAAGCCCGTTATCCGTATTGACAACCCCGATGCCGTTTACAAGACCGAGAACGGCAAGTTCCGCGCGGTCATTGAGCAGATCAAGCAGTGCCACGCAAAGGGTCAGCCTGTGCTGGTCGGTACGATTTCCATTGAAAAATCCGAACTGCTTTCCAGGATGCTCAAGCGTGAAGGCATCGCCCATACCGTCCTGAACGCCAAGCACCATGAAAAAGAAGCTGAGATCGTCGCACAGGCAGGCAAATTCAATGCCGTTACCATCGCCACCAACATGGCCGGCCGTGGTACCGATATCGTGCTCGGCGGCAATCCCGAGTTTATGGCACTGAGCGACCTGCGCAAGCGCGAGGACATGACAGACGAGCTCCTTGCCGAGGCAAATTCCTTTGCCGAGACGGATGACCCCGCCATTTTGGAGGTGCGTGCAGCCTTCGAGGAAGCCTACGCCCTGCACAAGAAGGACACAAGCGAGGAATCCGACCGCGTCCGTGAGGCAGGCGGCCTGTTCATCATCGGCACCGAGCGCCATGAATCCCGCCGTATCGACAATCAGCTCCGCGGCCGTTCCGGCAGACAGGGCGACCCCGGCGAGACCCGCTTCTATCTGTCCCTGGAGGACGATGTCATGCGTCTGTTCGGCTCTGACCGTATCAAGTCCATGATGGATACCCTCGGCCTTGACGAGGACACCCCCATTGACGCAAAACTCCTTTCCAACGCGATCGAAAACGCACAGCGGACGGTTGAAAGCCGGAACTTCCAGGTGCGTAAGAGTGTGCTGGATTACGACAATGTTATGAATATGCAGCGTGAGACGATCTACGATGAACGCCGTAAGGTTTTGGAAGGCCATGACCTGCAGGAAGCAATCGGGAATATGATGAATGAGGTGGTAAGCCGCGAGGTCGAGGATGCCTTCGGCGCTGCAAACTATTGTGAAAGCGTAGAGCAGATCGAGGGGCTGCTGTCCCACTTCGACGGTGTTTACTATGCGAAGAATGCCATCCGTGCAGATGAAATTGATCTTCGCAAGACCAACAAGGCGGCCATGACCGAAAAGATCCTTGAGGCGATGCGCGAGGCCTATGCACAGAAGGAACAAGAGTACGGCTCTGGGATGATGCGTGAGGCAGAGCGTGTAATCATGCTCCGCGTCGTCGACGAGTACTGGATGGATCAAATTGACGCAATGACCGATCTGCGGCAGGGAATCGGTCTGCGTGCCTATGCGCAGTCGGATCCGGTCGTTGAGTACGAGCGCGAGGGCTATAATATGTTCATGGGCATGAATAACGCCATTCATGAGGAGATCGTTCGCCGCCTGTTTACCTTCCGCCTGCGGAAGAATGAGGAATTGAAACGTGAAAAGGTCGCCAAGGTCACGGCCGAGGGCGGCGCAAGCGATGGAAGCGTCAAACGCAAGCCGGTCGTCAAGAAGGTCAAGATCGGCCCCAACGATCCCTGCCCCTGCGGCAGTGGCCTGAAATATAAAAAATGCTGCCGTGACAAAGATCTGGCAGCAGGGAAGTAAGATATGTGTTTTCAAGTTGTCCGTAAAGAACAATTAGAATATTTAACGGCAAGCTGCATTTCCGCAGAGGTCGTCCACTGCTTTTCCACCCGTTACGGCGGGGTGAGCAGCGGGTATCTGTCATCCCTGAATCTGGGTGTCCACCGCGGAGACGTGTTTGAAAACGTGGTGGAAAACTATCGGATTCTGGGCGATGCTGTCGGCTTCCTGCCGGAAAATACCGTCTTCAATCGACAGGTACATTCCGACAAGGTCGTCCGTGTCGGCAAAGCCGATTGCGGGCATGGGCTGTTTTTGCCCGTGGAGGAAGAACGCGACGCCACCATCACCAATGAGCCCGGGGTTGCCCTGGTTGCCTTCGGCGCAGACTGCACGACGATTTTGCTGCATGACCCCGTGACGGGTGCCATCGGTGCCGTACATTCCGGCTGGCGCGGCACGGCCATGGGAATCGTGAAAAAGACCGTGGAGCGGATGCACGAGGAATTCGGTACAGATCCCGCGAATGTCCAGGCGGCCATCGGTCCGTGTATCGGTCCTTGCTGCTTTGAGACCCATGATGATGTACCCAATGCGATGCTCGCTTCGCTCGGCGACGATGCCCGTGCGGCAATTTCGCCCGCGGGTGAAAAGTACCATGTCGATCTGAAGCTCTTAAACCGCATTTGGCTTGAACGCGCAGGCGTGAAAACGATCGATGTCAGCACGGAATGCACCTGCTGTCAGCCGGAGCGGTTTTGGACGCATCGGAAGGTCGGCAATGCACGCGGCTCACTTGCGGCGATCATCATGCGCAGGGGAGGCGAACAGGCATGAAACACAGACGTTCCCTGCTTGCGCTGCTCCTGGCGCTTCTTTTGGTGCTTTCTATGACCGGCTGCGCCGAAAAGCCGCAGTCGCAGCCTGAACCGCCGTCAACGACGGCAACGGGGGAGTTTCCTCCGAATACGGAAGATATTTCCAAGCCGGGCACGAAGACGGAGTTTGCGCTTGCCTATCTGCCGGAGCATGGCTTCAACCCGTTTTCATGTACCAGCCTGACCAACCGTACGGTTTTTTCCCTCTTATATGAAGGCCTGTTCACGGTCACGGGCGACCTCCGTGCAGAGCCGGTGCTCTGTGCAAACTTCAGCGTTTCCGAGGATCAGATGACCTACCGCCTGAAGATCGCACCGAACATTACCTTTTCCGATGGCAGCCCGCTGACGGCATCAGATGTTGTGTATTCCCTGAACAGTGCGAAGTTGAGCGATTTTTATGCCGCGCGGCTGGAGCATATCTCCTATGTTTCTGCGGATGACGACCGGACGCTGACGATCTGGCTCGATGAGCCCTATGAAAACCTTCCGCTGGTGCTGGATATTCCCGTGGTAAAGAGCAGCACCCGCGATGACCAGATCCCGATCGGCAGCGGCCCGTATGCGGTCAGAAAAGAGACAGAAGGCATCAGCCTTGTGCGCAACGCCGACTGGTGGCAGCATGGTGCACCGGCGGTCGATGTTCCCGTAATCACCATGGCGGCGCAGACAACGGCCATCGAGATCCGTGACGCCTTTGAATTCGGTGAGATCGACCTTGTCTGTATCGACCCGAATTCGTCCAATACCGCAGGTTACCACTGCAATTATGAGGTCTGGGACTGCACAACGACCAATATGCAGTACCTCGGCTTCAACCTGGCGAGCAATATTTTTGCCGGCGATGAACTGCGCTGTGCTGTGACCTATGCGATCAACCGCACGCAGATCGTCAAGGAGCTGATGGGCGGCTATGCCGTTCCGACAAGCATCCCCTGCGTTCCGAGCTCACCGTATTACGACAATTCGCTGGCAGAAGAATATGATTACGACCCGGAGCAGTTCCGTTCGGCACTTCAATCCTCCGGTGTCTCTACAAAAAACGACCCCGGCATCTTCCTTGTCTGCTCGGAGGATCCGGGCAAGGTCAAGATCGCGCAGTATATTGCCCGGGAATTAGAAGGCTACGGCCTGTATCTGAAGGTCAACGCGCTGGACTATAAGAGCTATGTTAAGGCTTTGAAGGCAAACCAGTTCGATGTCTATTACGGCGAGGTCAAGCTTACGGCTAACTTTGATCTGAGTTGCTTCTATGACCCCGACAGCGCGCTGAATGTCGGTTATGCGACCGATCTTTCTCTTGCGGAACAGTGTCTGGATGCGCTGGAAAATTCCGGCAATTATCACACACTGTTTGCTAACGTCATGCGCGACGGCGCGATCTGCCCGATCCTGTTTAAGGAATACGCGGTCTATATGTCGCGCGGAACGGTGGAATACCTTGCCCCCGCTGTGGATAACGTGCTGCACTTAGCAGGCGGCAGAACGCTCGCCGATGCCAATGTGCCGTATGATTCACAGGCTTCCGCCCCGGACAATTCAACGGATGAACCGTAAAAAAACGAAGGAGTTTTCACTCCTTCGTTTTTTATTTCAAACTTGCGGCTCTTACGAATTTGCTTTTCGGCTCAATGTGCAGGTCAAATGTGCGGGCAAGCTGCGCCGCAAAAGCCTCCATGGCTTTCTCGCTGCCGGAGACAAACTCTGTTTCAATCTCGCAGAATTCTGTGCGCTCGGTTTCCCCGCAGAGGACTCCGATGTCCCCGGAAAGAGAGGCGAGGGTGCCGTCGGGCAGACGGATCATGGCGACCTGCCGTGTAAATTCCGCACTGCATACACACTGAAGCTCCTGCCCCTTCAGAATCATCCGCAGCTCCTTCGGCACACCGATTTTCTCCAGCGCGTCAATGGCGGCGTCATCAATCTGCTCATGCAGGATCTCATATTCCTGCCGGGCATCTTTGCGGTCGGACGGGGTTTTCAGGCAGACGACTCGGCGCTCACCCTCCCGGCGCTGACGAAACGTCCATTTGAGCATGGCGAACGTCCTTGCGGGAACATCATAATATCTTGTGTGCATCGGCATGGTCTGCCACGGCTCACAGCGCACCGACTCGATCAGCTCAGATGCGAAAATGTGCTGCAGCTGCTCGCCGGAATCCACATGGAATTTGATCTCATATTCTTTTCCCATAAGCTCACCTCAGTTTAAGCATTATACCGCAAACAAAAGTTTTTTACAAGAGAAAGGTTCCTCGACGCTTCCCGACAGAAAAGGTCGGCTTCCGCGTGATAGAATTGCCTTACCACGAGCAGGGAGGCGACGGAGATGCGCGGAACGATCAAAGAATATACGAGACCGGATCTGCGGTCGCTGCGGACAAGGCTTGTCAGCCTGCCGGTAATGCAGGTCATCGCGCATACCGCTGCAGCCTTTGCCTGTGCTTTTTTCCTGTCTGGGGCAAGCGCATTCGGTGCTTGGCTTCCGTGTACCTTTTGCCTGTGCGCGATCCTGCCGCTCGGACTGCCGTTTTTGGCGGCGGGGGCAGGGGCGGCAATCGGCAGCGTGGAATACTGGGGCATTGATATTGCCTTAGCGCCCATCTGTATCGTGCTGCTCATTATGACGGCGGTAGCAATCTTCAACAACACCGTTGCCATGGAGCAGCCGCTGTTCATGCCGCTCATAACCGGAGGATTGACCCTCGTGACCGGACTGATCTTCTTTTTTGATGTCCCGTTTTCTCTCCAGCAGCTCTGCCTGGTTTTTTTGCGGGGGCTGCTTGCCGTGCCTGTATGCCTCATTTACCGCAAGGCGGTGACGGAACGCGAACGGACGGCGCTTCTGCTCAGCCTTGTGTCTGTGCTGCATGGCCTGTGCGGCAGAACGGTATTTGCACTGTTCAACCCGGGGCTGGCTCTGGCAATGGCTGTGAGCATGATATGGGCGCTGCAGTCGGACGGCCTGCTTCTTGCGGCGCTTTGCGGCCTTGCCGCAGATGTTTCCGGGGCGGCTTCGCTTCCGGTCACGGCAGTGCTGTGCCTTGCCTCGGAGACCTCCCGCCTTTTGGCGGTACGCAGGACGCTGCTCCGCTTTCTTGCGGCGGCGCTTTGCGGTCTGATCGCGCTGATTTCGCTTGCTGTTTTCCAAAACGACGCGGCCTTTTCGCTGTGCTTCGGCGCTGCGGCCGGGCTTTGCGTGCCGCTCAGACAGCCGGAAAATGCGACCGCCGAGCTGGCCTCAAGACAGATCCAGCAGAGACTGCGAAGCATTGCAAATGTTTTCTCCGGGATCCGGGCGGACAACCGCAAAACGCAGACCGAGGTTGTGCTCGACCCGGATCAGATCTTTGACCGCACGGCAGAGCGTGTCTGCCGCGGCTGCCTGCTGTTTCACAGCTGTTGGGAAAGCTCCGCAGAGGAGACCTGCACGGCATTGCGTCAGCTCGGCAGTGTGATCCACATGCACGGCGGCGTGGAACAGGAGGATTTCCCGGCTTCGTTTACCGCGCGCTGCCGCCATATGGAGCAGTTTACCGCAACGGTCAATGAGGAACTGGAACTGCTGCTGTGCCGCAGACAGTATAAAAGAAGCCTTGCTGAGCACAGGCTTCTTTTACAGGAGCAAATGGACTGCACCGCGGGGATCCTGCGAAGTGCGGCCGAAAGCGCGGCATGGCGCCTGCCGATCCCGGTTCACTTCCGGCTGGAAACCGGCTTTTCTACCCGGGCAAAGGAACTGCGATGCCGTTCCGGCGATCAGTGTATGTGCGCAGAGCTTTCCGAGGAGATCACCTATATCGTCCTGTGTGACGGCATGGGGACAGGGGAGGAGGCCGAACGTGCCGGGAAGAAGAGCGCAAAGCTTTTGATGGAGCTGCTGCTTGCCGGCTGTGCGCCGACGGATGCTCTGCGCCTTTTGAACACGGCGTATCTTGTGCAGGCAGACGGTGTGTTTTCCGCAGTAGACGTGCTGCGGTTGGATTTGTCCCGGGGGCAGGCGGAGCTGTATAAGTGGGGAAGCTCTGCGAGCTATCTCAAACGGTTTCAGAACGTAAAGACCTACGGCAAGGCTGCGCCGCCTCCGGGACTCGGGATCGGAAAGGAATATCGCCCGGAAAAGGTGCAGCTTTCTCTGCGGCACGGAGAGATCCTCGTGTTGACCACAGACGGTGCCGCAGGCGAAAAAACCTGCGAGCGTCTGCGCAGCTATGTGGGCGCGAATCTGCCGCAGCTCGCGGGCTACCTGGTGCACAGCACCTTTCCCGGCACCGACGATGCCTCCGTAATCGCCGTCCGGCTCTATCCGAAACATTAAAAGAGCAGCCTGCATTGCGTTTGCAGGCTGCTTCTTCTTATGTGGGATTGTAGTTGACGATGATCGAGGTGTTTTCAAAGGCGTCGATGTTGTCAACATTCGTTCCGAAGGCGTTGATCTGAACCAGCATCGGGCAGGTCAAGAGCCATTCGATATCGGCGGAATCAATGTTGTTGTAGTCCATATCGACGTAGTTGAGCTGCAATAAGTTTTGCAGACCCTCCAGATCCTCCAGGAAATTGTGTGCGGCATAGATCTGCTGCAGGCAGCTGTCATCGGGGAAGTCGGGGATTTCCTTGACATCGTTATAGTTGATATTCAGATACACCAGCTTGGAAAGCTTTTCCATGCCGTCGATGGCTTCAAGCACATTCTCGGAAAGATCGACACGCTCTAAATCGGGGCAGGAGGCGATCTCGTCCACGCGAAGCAGCTGGTTCTTCGAGGCTTCCAGGATCCGCAACTTCGGCATCGAGGTGATGCAGGCAAGAGAGTCAAGGCTGTTGTTGGAGAGGTATAGCTCTTCAAGCTTCGTGCAGCCCTTGAGCCCGTTCACACTTTCCAGAGAATTGGAGGAAAGATTCAGAATGACAAGCTCCGTATTCACGGAAAGCTGGGCGGTATCGGTGATGGCGTTGTCAAACAGATTGAGCTCCCGAAGACCCGTGCAGCTGTTGAGAGGTGTCAGATCGTTGATGAAGTTTTCGGAAAGATCCAGAACTTCAAGATTTTTCAGCGCACTGAGCGGGGCAATGGTGGAAAGCCCGCAGTCAGACAGACTCAGGTATTTCAGCGCGGTGCAGCTGCCAATCATCTCTAACAGATCGGAGGTTGCGGTACAGCCGATCAGAGACAGGCTTTGCAGATTCGGCATCCGCGTGAGGAAGGAAAGATCGGAGCCACACGTCGAGGTAAGTGACAGCGACTGAAGACCGACAAAATAGGAAAGATCATCCAAAGAGGAGGTTTCTTCCGGAACAACAAGCTCCGTAATGCCCCACAGATCGCTCGTCATCATCTTCTGTGTCGGGGAGAGGAAGAGCATCTCGCGCACATAGCTGTCAAGTGCGGGATCCTTCAGCTCAACGCGTTCGATCACGCCGGTAATGGTGTATTCCTCGGTCGTAAGCTCGCTGACGAGCCCGTTTTCCACAACTAATGCGCGGGCAAGGGTCGTGCCGCCGGGGAGAGTCGTCGTTTCAAAGGGAGCGGAGAACACGGAGGGATATTCCTTATCCAAAGATACATAGACCTTACTGCTTTCGGCACTGATGCTTAAGTCAATGTACTCTGTGTAATAGCCGCCCTCCGGCGTAAAGACCGGCGCGGCCGGCCGCATGGCTTCAAGACGGTCAAACACACTGGGATCTGCACCATCGAGAAGCATCTGGGCATCGAGCAGCTTGTCCTGCGCGATGAAAACGCGGGAGAGCTCCAGATAAAGGTCAATGTTGTCCGGATTGGCTTTTTTCGTAGTCAAAAGGACGTATTCAGCCTTGGTGTAGTTGCCGCTCTTGGCATAGGACTGCGCAAGCGAGAGAGCAACGTTGCTGTTGGTGTCATCAAGATCATAAGCCCAGCCGTAGAGCTTGGAGGCGCGTTCATTTTTGCCTTTTTCAGTGGCATGGTTGCCCCAGTAGATCAGCACGGAGGCGGTCGTTTTCGGGGAAATGACAAAGAAATACAGGTATGCACCGCCGAACAACAGGATCAGCGCCAGAAGGATGATCCCGGTTTTTAATGCACGCTTCATAAAAAGACTCCTTTTATGGAAGAACTGACCCGGGATATGATTTTGATCCGCGGGAAGAAATCATTCGATATTATTTCGCCAATAATTTTTTTCATTATACGCTTTTCGACGGAATAAGTCAAGAAGCACCGTTTTTCCTCGCGAAAACAAGGGAGAAATTGTTTTCTGAGGTTGCTTTTTCGCACAAAAAAAGGTATGATATGTATTAAGACAAGTTTTGTCTGAAAAAAGGAGAGAGACTATGAAGAAGCATTTTTACAAACGCATCCTAAGCCTCGCGCTGGCACTGACCATGCTGCTTGCGGCCTGCCCGCTGGCTCAAGCACGGCGTGTCACTCCGCCTGACGGAAAGATCCTCATCAGCCAGACTGATTACACTCTTTCCAAGGGCGTTACCGAATCCAAGATTATCCTCAACAGCCCCGACGGCGATGCACAGGCCATGTGCTACATGACCACGATCGCGCCGGAGGCAGAGGTGGCCTTCAAGGCCTCCTATGCAGGCTACTACGCACCCGGCACTACTGCGGCTGACCGTGCTGCGAGCTACAAGGACCTCAAGTGGGGTATGGCACGCACCACCGATCAGGCAAAGGCATATGAGCAGACCACTGGTGAAAGCGTTCTGTTCGCTACCAATGGTGACTACTACAATATGCAGACCGCGCAGCCTCTTGGCTACCTCATCATGGAAGGCAATGTCATCCAGACCGGTAACCAGGCAGCCCCCACCGAACCCTTCTTCGCTATGCTTAAGGACGGCAGCTTTACCATCCGTGAAGCAGGCAGCGACATCTCCGATGTCGTGGAAGCTGTTTCCGGCCCGATCTGGCTCGTTCGCAACGGTCAGAATGTCTGTGCCAGAAGCAACGGAGACCTGATGCCGAGAAACTGCATTGGCGTTACCGCAGACGGCGGCGTTGTGGCTTGTGTTGCAGACGGCAGACAGGCACCGTATTCCGTCGGCCTGACCCTGTGGGAACTTTCTGAGATCCTGCTCGACCAGGGCGTTGTCGATGCCATCTACCTCGACGGCGGCGGCTCCGCAACCAGCGTTACCAAGCGTGAGGGCACAGACGAGCTCGTCGTCCGCAACAGCCCCTCCGACGGTCCCGAACGTACCGTTGCCAGCGCATTGCTGTTTGTCTCCACGGCAGTCAAGAGCGGCGAATTTGACCATGCATCCGTTTCTCCGACCAACGAAGTCTACACGCCCGGCAGCAGCGTACAGTTCAGCGCCATCGGTGTTGACGCAGCCGGCGGCGCAGCCGAGCTTCCCGAAGGCCTTACATGGTCTGTCGCAGAGGAAGCCGGCGCTATTAACGCAGACGGCCTGTTCACCGCCAAGGAAGGCTTTGCAGGCACTGTGACCGTAGAACTGAAAGACGGCGACAAGGTTGTCGGCAGCTCTGAGATTGTAATCGCGGACATTGACGACATCTACTTCACCGGCACCTCCATTTCTCTGGACTTTGATGCAGATTCCGACCTCGGTCTGAATGTCCGCTCAGAGGGTCGTGAGATCAACTACAAGGACGGCGACTTCGCATGGGAGATCATTCCCGACGGCGAACTCACGCCCGAGCAGATCGGCACCTTCAACGGCAACATCTTCCACAGCGCGAAAGCAGAGGACACGCTGACTGCGCTTGTCAAGGTTTCCTACACCAACCTCGCCGGCGAAACGATCACGGCGGAAATCAAGGTTGAGATCGGCAAGATGCCCGTTACGATCTTCGACTACGAAGAAAACGAAGACGGCAGACAGACTGCCGCCCACTTCCACTGGGGCAAGGGCGAGCCGAACTACGGCGTCTACACCGGCGACTATGATACCCTCACGGTCGTCACGAACGGCGGCTATCCCGGTGTTCCGGCAACCTACGGAACCTTTAATGCACCTTACACCTTTACCGGCAACTATGATACCGCGGTTCCCGCCTCCGGCATTTTCAATGCCAACGGCTATGACTATTATCTGTGGCCCAACGGTGCGCTGTCTGAAAACGGCTGCGGCGAGCTTAAAGTATCCTCCCGTGCCGAAGGCGCACAGGTTCGTTCCGGCGACTATTCTCTGGAGCTCAACTACGACTACGCCTCCTATAACGGCGCTTCCAACGCAAACTACTATCTGCGTACCACGGAGCTGAAGGTCATCGAAGGCTATCCCACCAAGCTCGGTGTCTGGATCTATGCACCCGAAGGCACTGCAAACTATGTTCTTGCCTGCGATATCGCCGCATGGAACGGCTCGGCTTATGCCACCAAGTCGCACTACCTCTATTACGATATGGACGGCAAGACCTACTACACCAACGAAGACGGCATCAAGTGGACCGGCTGGATGCACTGCTATGCAGACCTGACTGACGTCTGGTCTCTCATCTCCGAGGAGCATCCGCTGATCCTCCGTCCGGGCGAAGGTATGTTCTGGCTGTGCTATCAGCCCGGCAAGGGCCTCGGCGGCCGCTACAACGGCACGCTGTATTTCGATGATTACCGTCTGGAATACGGCACGAACCTCGACGACTATATCAATCCCACCATCACCTCTGTCACCCTCAACGGCGAAGAGATTGCGGAAGACGGCTCCACCGTCATCACCACCAACGCAGCCGAATTCGGTGCCGAGTTCTTTGACCCCGAAAGCCAGAACCGCACCGGCGTTGACGCTTCCGCAACCACCTTCTTCATTGACGGCAAGAACATTGCCCTTGACGGTGACGATGTTTCCGCTCTGACCCGTACCACGCTGAGCAATGGTGTCCACACCTTCATGGTGCAGATCTCTGACGGCGCGGGCAATACCGTTTCCGTGACCCGTACATTTACCGTTGCCTGTGAAGACAACACCAACCCCAGCGCACAGATCGCAGGCCGTGATGTCATCGCCATCGGCAGCACCTACACGCTGAATGTAACGGTTGACGGCGAGGTTACTACGCTCGATGCGCTCGTTCTCGACATCAACTCCGACTTCGGCCTGCCGACTGTCAACTTCGCAGAAGGTGTGACCGGCACCTACGAATACACGCCCACCGGCTACAGAAAAGCAAAGCTGACGATCCACATCGAAGGCGAAGCCCTTACCGGCGATGTGGCGCAGATCACCTTCAATGTTCCCGGTGATCTGGATGCAGAGACCGACTTCTTCACCTACCGCGTCAACGCCATCGACATGGTCGATGCAGAAGAAAACACCTACTCTGATGCACAGGGTCTGGTGAGGATGACGCTTTCCGCTTACTACACACTTCAGATCGGACTGCAGCTGCCCGGCAAGACCTGCGACATCACCGTATTCGATATCGATAACCTGCCCGCTGCTGATGTTACCGTTTCTCTGAACGGTACCGCCATCGGCACGACCGATGAAAACGGTGTTCTCGTCACGGACGCCATGTCCGAGATGCTGCCCGGCGAGACCTTCATCCTGACGGCTTCCAGTGACCTCGGCCTTTCCTTCGAGGCAAAGGGCACGGTCATGAACTTTGCAGGTGATGAGACCGGTGTTCCTTATACCATCTATCATAATGCGGTCTCCGACGCGGCAACCGAGAAGAACATCACCTGGTTCACCAACCCGAACTTCACCGAAGATTGCTCCTATATCCGCCTGATGACGGAAGCAAACTACAACAAGTACATCAAGCGCGGTCCTGCACCCGATACCGCTTACACAGCTTTCCGTGCAGAAACCGAGCTCCTTGCATTCCCGACGAGCAAGAACGCTTCCAGAATCAGCACCATTACGCTCGAAGGCTTAGAGCCCGATACCCTGTATTACTACTGGATCGGCGACGGCACTGAAGATAACTGGTCCGGCAATGAAGACGGCACGCCGCTGTCCTTCCGTACTGCAAAGGAAGATCAGGCCACCACGACCTTCTTCGTTGTGGGCGATACGCAGATGAGCGGCAATCCCGCAAATGACGAAGAACCCATCGCTCTGCTGACGGAACTGCTGAGCAACATTGCCGCACACAATGTCGATTTCGGTATCCAGACCGGTGACTTCGTCGATAACGGCGGCAGCTTCAACCATTGGGAAGAGCTGTTCGGCGTCTTCGGCGACAGCGACATTGCATCGAACGATATGATCCATGTACTCGGCAACCACGAGTACTACGGCGATTTCAGCGGCTCGGTCGCAAACAAAGTCCTTGAGTTGCCCGATCCCGACTTCTACTCCGTAGAATACAACGATGTGTATGTGGCAGTCATCAACAACAGTGCAGACCTGAATGATGCAGCTGCATGGCTCGTTGAAGACGCTGCAAAGAGCGACTGCACCTGGAAGGTAATGACCGTCCACCAGCCCGCTTACTACACCAATCTCGGCGGCGGCAGCGAGAAGTTCAATGAGATCCTTGCTCCCGCAGCAGATGCGGCTGACATCGACGTTGTCTTCTCCGGCCACGACCACAGCTATGCACGTACCGAACAGATGACCGGCGGCGAGCTGGACGATTTCGGCTGCGCATGGTTCATCTGCGGCGATCTGGGCGAAAAGTCCAGAAGCCTGCAGTACACAGCAGTCGATACCCCCGAATTCCATTTTGCATCCATCAGCCAGGAGTATGATGCACTTGCAATCATCGCTCAGGCAGAAGGCCTCGAGATGACCGTCACTTCTTATGATGCAGCCGGTAACATTATTGATTCCGTCACCTACGACAAGAATCCCTGCAAGAACGGCCATAACTACATTTGGTCGAGCGAGGCAGGCAGCGTTATCTGCACCATGGGCGGCGAAGAAGCCGAGGTCGAAGACGGCTGGATCGAGAACGAAAACGGCGAACAGGTCTACCTGGTTGAAAATCAGCCTCTGACCGGTTGGCAGGTACTTGACGAAACCGTTTACAACTTCAACGACGACGGCACGATTGCAGAGCAGTTCCCGCTGACGGACGAATGCTTCATCTATGACCGCACAGCCGAAAAGGTCATCAACCGCTACACCGGTGAAGATGCGTACGACGGCTACAACGGCTGGACGGAGGACACCGAAGGCGGCAAGGTCTTCATCATCGGAGGCACCTTCAAGACCGGCTGGTTCATTATCGGCGAGGAAATCTTCCACTTCGACGAGGAAACCGGTTATGCACATGAATTTGCGGTCTATGAAGACGTCCCGACCGACTGCGAGAAGATGGGGCACCTGCACATCGAATGCTCCTGCGGCGAGACCTATGACGCAGACCACAGCATGCCCACCGGCCACAGCTATGCCGAGGGCGTGCTCGAGGACGGCACGACCGGCTATATCTGCGAACTCTGCGGCAAGGAATCCAAGTACAACATCCCGTTCATTGATGTCAATGTGAATTCCTGGTATGCTCCGGATGTTGAGTATGTTTATCTCAACGGTCTGTTCTCCGGCATCAGTGCAACGAAGTATGCACCCCATGCCGAAATGAGCCGCTCGATGATCGTCAATGTCCTTTGGAGATTGGCAGGCGAGCCTGATGAGAAGAATGTCAACGAATGCCAGTTCCCGGACTGCAAGCTGCGTTTCTGGTATACCGCGGCCATCAACTGGGCAGCGGCAAACGGCATCGTCTCCGGCTATACCGACGGCAACTTCGGCCCCGATGATACGCTGACGAGAGAACAGATGGTCGTTATCATCTATAACTACGTCAAGTATACCGGCAAGGATGTCTCGGTCGATACCGAGATTCCCGCCACCTTCACCGATAAGGGCAGAATCCACAGCTATGCGGTTGAGGCAATGACCTGGGCGTACTCTGTCGGCCTCATCCAAGGCAAGACCGAAACCACGCTCGCACCCGGAGATATCTGTACCAGATGCGAGGTCGCAGCGGTTATCCATCGCCTGTGCGAGAACATCTTAAAAGAAGCCCCTGTGATTGAGTAATCAATTCAAAGCCCCTCACACGCTCGCGTGTGAGGGGCTTTTCAGCGTGTCAAAAAAGT
>JAKSPM010000001.1 GCA_024404825.1 Clostridia bacterium | reverse complement strand
GCAAATCTATTGTTTGTCAAACGTTTTTTGAAAAAAATACATGAATTTTGCAGGGAAATCCGCATATTCAAAAAACATGAAACATTTCGGCAGAAATAACGTCTTTTCAAATTGAAATGAATATGATAAAATAATCATGAAAAACCGAAAGGAGCAAGAAAAATGAAAAGAAAACTTCTTTGCCTTTCCGCACTTGTTTTGTGTCTCAGCCTGCTGTTTACAGGCTGTAATTGGGTGATTCGTCCGTCCGACGACCCCGAACGCCCGAAGCCGACGGATTCTCCTGATCCGACGCATTCTCCGAAGCCGACGGATTCTCCGGAGCCGATCGAGCTTCCGGATGATTTTGATCCGTCTGCATATCCTGATGCGGTTGCTTTTTCCGAGATCGAATATCAGCGGCCGGATGTGCAGAGGCTGATTGCCGAAATCAATGATACCACGGCGCTCATCAAATCGGGTGCCACCGGCGAAGAGATTTTGGACGCGATCTATGCGCTCGAGCCGTATTCTGATGAGTTCTCCACGATGGATTCCGTTTCCTATATTTGCTATTGTGAAAATCTCAGCGACACTTTCTACAAGGAAGAATACGACTATCTGGAAAACCAGGCTCCGCTCATTCAGCAGGCGTTAGAGCTTCTTTACGAGGCTGCTGCGGAATGTCCCGACAAAGAAATGTTAGAAGAAGAGTATTTTGGTGATAACTTCCTTGACTTCTACCTTGAACACGACATCTATACCAACGATGAATTTGTCAAGCTTGCGCAGAAGGAGGCCAAGCTGCAGACCGACTATATGCAGCTGCAGGAAAACCAAACGATCATGTTTAACGGCGAGGAGTGCCTTCTGGACGATCTGATGGAAGAATACGAAGGGGACTACAACACATTATATAACAGTATCTACCCGGCGTATTTTGCAAAATACAATGCGTCCATGGGCGAGATTTATGTGCAGCTTGTGCAGACCCGACAGGCGATGGCAAAGACCGTCGGCTATGATTCCTATGCGGATTTCGCCTACGAATATAACTATGGCAGAGACTATACCCCGCAGATGGCACGCGAATACATTGAAGAAATCTGTGATGAGCTTGCACCTTTGTATATGTCACTGCGATATTCCGATGAGGTCAACCTGGAATATGACGATATGGATTTTGACACGGTGATCGATACACTGAAGCGCGCGCTGTACCGGATCGACTCTGCTGCAGATGACGCAACCTTCTATGAATTCTTCTCCTTCATGGAATATTTTGAACTGTGGGATGCTACGGAATCGTCAAGCAAAATGTCCGGCTCCTATGAGACATATCTGCCGACCTACGCAGAACCTTTTGTTTACATAAGCCCTACCGGAACAGAATCTGATTTTATGACGCTTGCGCATGAATTCGGACATTTCTCCGATTCCATGATTAACGACAACGAAGACGATTCTTTGGATAAGTGCGAAATTTTCTCGCAGGCAATGGAAGCAATTGCCTTGAGCTACAGCGACTTTGACAAGAAAACGGTTGAACGCCTGAAGACCTTAAAGCTGCTCGATCTGCTTGAAGTCTTCGTCTATCAGGGCATGTATGCAGATTTTGAGGATCGTGTGTATCAACTGGATCCCGACACTATAACGGTTGACATAATCAACGACACTTATGCAGATGTCGTACGCGATTACGGCATGTATGCTTACGGCATGGACTGGTATAATAAGCAGGTCTGGGTTGATATCAACCACTTCTTCATTGCACCGGATTATATCATAAGCTACTGTACCTCCGCCGATGTTGCACTTCAGATTTTCTCCTTAGAGGATCAGCAGAAGGGCGACGGCCTGGATAAATATATGGAGATGATCGAGCTTGCCGGCGAGCTTGACTTCCTTGAACTTCTCGATAGGACGGGAATGACCTCCCCGTTTGATGATGACAGAGTAAATTACCTGGAATCGTATTTCGAAGATGCCCTTAAATAAATAAAAAACGGCTCCGAGATCGGAGCCGTTTTTATCAGACTGTCAATAAACCCCGAAACCGTCAAAGTCGAGATTCGGAACGAGGCACTATGCACCGAATATCGTTTGACGAGAATCGTACCATCGCAACACATCCAAGCCCGAAAAGGCTTGCTGCGCAAGGACTTTGACTTACTGCGCAGCTAAAGCCGAGGAAAGCTGACCCCAAATCGTCTGTGAGTGGCTCTTTTGGGTGATTTTCGGCTTGTTGTCCTTGCCTTGCGTCAGCAAGGCTACGTCCGCCGCACCGAAAATCTCTCCAAAACTACTCGCTCACAGATGCGAAGCAGTTTTCCCGGAGTGTCGGTTTGTTGAGGCAAGCAAAACGACGCAGGGAATCCTTGATGGATTTCCAAGGAGTTTTCCGAAGCATCAGCGAAGCGACACCCGTGAAAACCGACTTAGGGACAGCTCTCCTCGGCTTTCTCTACCGTACCTATGTACGCCTACGAGTGAGAGTTGCTTGTCTTTCAGGCTTTCTTGACCGTCTGCCAGCGTGTCAAAAAATACTTTTTTGACACGCTGTAAAAAACGGCTCCGAGATCGGAGCCGTTTTTATGCCCCTGCGCGCGAATCACAAATTTACCGTTCTTTTGAGATCTAAGGGGCGAACATCGCTCGCCTGTGCGTATAAATGCAAATTTTCTCCACCGTCTGTACCCGAAAGCCGCGGCGTCTGATAAAATCACCTCTTTTAACTCCCCGACATAAATTGAATTCGGAGGGATGAATATGTCGGGTTATTATTTCACATTCCGCTCCCAGACCGCTGCGCAGCACGCCGCGCGTACACTGGAACACGCGGGGATCGAAGGCTTTGTAATGCGGGCGCCGAAGGCGGTCAGCCGTCAGGGGTGCGGTTATTGTGTGCATATATATGCCGAGCCACAAAGGGCGAAAATCGAGCTGGCACAGCAAAAGATTGCATGGCAGCGTGTTTATCTTCAACTCCCGGACGGACGTTGGGAGGAAGTATGATGGCGTATTTCGATAATGCCGCTACTTCGTTTATTAAGCCGCCCGGGGTGCTTGCCTGTGTACAAGAGGCCATGCTGACCATGACGAGCATCGGACGCGGCGGCTATCGGCAGGCGGACTTGGCCGCCAAAGCGGTTTATGAATGTCGCGAGCTCGCAGGTCTGCTGTTCGGGGCCGAGCCGGAGCAGGTCGTTTTTACAATGAACGCCACACACGCACTCAATCTTGCAATCCGTTCTCTGGTCAAACCCGGGGGAAGGGTCGTGATCTCCGGCTTTGAGCATAATGCCGTCGTACGTCCGCTCCATGCCCTGAAGGCAAAAATCACGGTCGCAGGCAAAAAGCTCTATGACAGAGAAAACCTTTTATCGGCGTTTGACCGTGCGATCCGTCCGGGCGTGGATGCTGTTGTCTGCACACAGGTCTCCAATGTTTTCGGCTGGCGGCTGCCTGTGGAGGAAATCGGAGCACTTTGCCGTGAACGCGGCGTGCCGTTTGTGGTTGACTGTGCGCAGTCAGCAGGCTGTGTTCCCGTCACGCTGCGAACATGCGGGGCGGATTTCCTCGCCATGCCGGGGCATAAGGGCTTATATGGCCCGCAGGGAACAGGTATCTTGATTTGCGGCAGACGACCTGACCCCCTGATTTTCGGCGGCACGGGGAGTCTTGCGATGCTGCCTGATATGCCGCAGGAGCTTCCTGACCGGGTCGAGGCCGGAACGCACAATGTTCCGGGGATCTGCGGGCTTTCGGCAGGGCTTCGGTTTATCCTCGAAAAAACGCCCGAGGCTATCGGTGCACATGAGGCGGAGCTTGCACGGTATTTTTCGAGCGGCCTGCGGACGGAAGGGAAGTACCGTATCTTTTTTGACAGCGATCAGACGGGCGTTGTCTCTGTGCAGCACAGAGATCTCGATTGTGAGATGCTTGCGGCCTGTTTGGCGGCAAGGGACATCGCCGTGCGGGCGGGACTGCACTGTGCGCCGCTTGCCCACCGGAGCGCCGGGACGCTGGACACCGGAACAGTGCGTATCAGCTTTTCTTTCTTTCATACGCGTGAGGATGTTGCAGAGCTTGTGCATACCTTGCGCACAATTTAGGTAAAGACAAGGCGTAAAATGTCAAAATCTTTTTTTATAATGTTTCTTTCAAAATAAGCCCTGTAAAAGGACAAATATTTCCTCTTTTTTTCTCGTTGCTCCTTGCTATTATTCTTTTTATAGGGTATAATTAGAAAAATATAAAATGCAGGAGAAGGCCTATGAAAGAATTATTCAGCTCAATAAAAGAATTCTTTTCTTATCGGACTACAATCGGCATTGCTGACGTGATCGACATTCTATTGATGGCGCTCATCATCTATGAGCTGATCCGGCTGATTCGAACGACCAGCGCGGCAAGGATCGCCAAGGCGATTCTTGCGATTGTCGTGTTGACCTGGCTGACAGATGTCCTCAAACTCCGTACGGTCAACTGGCTGCTTGACCGTATATTGGAGATCGGTATCATTGCATTGGTCATATTGTTCCAGCCGGAGCTTCGGCGTCTGCTCGAGCGCGTCGGCGGAAAGTCCGTACGTGAGCTGATCGATACAAAGTCCAAATCCAGTGATTTGGATCTGGGAATTATCCAGACGGTCAATGCCTGTCAGGCGATGAGCGAGGCAAAGATCGGTGCGCTGATCGTGTTTGAGCGGAATATTATGCTGGATGAATACTTCAAGAGCGGAACCGAAGTGGACGCCAAGCTGACCTCCGAGCTGCTGCGCAATATTTTTTTCCCGAAGGCTGCGCTGCATGACGGCGCGGTGATTATCCGTGACAGCCGTGTGGCAGCGGCAGGCTGTGTGCTTCCGCTGACGGGAAACAATCATCTTTCCAGTGACCTCGGCACGCGCCACCGTGCCGGCGTCGGCATGAGCGAGAATTCCGATGCGGTTGTAATCATCGTCTCTGAGGAAACGGGTACGATCTCGGTTGCAACGGGCGGTATGCTCAAGCGCCATCTTGCGCCGCAAACTTTGGAAAAGGTGCTCCGCGCAGAGCTGATCTCAGATGAAAAGGCGGAAAAGAAGGGCTTCTTCCGCCGTGTAAAGGAACAGCTTTCGGGAAAGGAGAAGTAAGATGAAAAAACACAGCAAAATTATTTCTCTGATCGTCGCGCTTCTGCTTGCGCTTGTTCTTTGGGCATATACCGTGACCTACATCAGCCCGGAAACCACAAAAGAATACAGTGACATTCCTGTACGTTTCACCGCAGAGGATGTGCTGGAGGGACGCGGTCTCGTTCTGACCGACGGCAGAACACAGACGGTCGACCTGACCATTCGCGGCAACCGTAAGGATCTTGCCAAGCTGAACTCTGATAATATCAAGATCACCGCGAACCTCGGCTCCGTCACGGAGGCGGGCGAAAATCAGAAGGTCTCCTATACGATTTCCTATCCGGATACCGTTGCGGGCGGTGATCTTGCCGTCGAAAAGAAATCTGTGGAAACACTGACGATCACGACTGAGGTTGCCAATTCCAAAACCTTGTATATCGCTGTCAGCACGGAGGGCAAGCTTCCGGAGGGCTATCTGCTGGAAAATGCGGAAGCGGAGGTCGATTCGGTTTTCGTTTTCGGCCCTGCCGAGGAAATCAACAGAATCTCCAAGGCGGAGGTTTCCGTGGACGTTACGGGAATCGATACCTCTGAAACCATCCATGATCTCGAATTCCGTTTCTACGATGAAGCAGGCAAGGAGGTCGAACTGTCTGCCCTGTGTGATGTGGAAGTAAAGCGATACGCGGAGGACGAAGCCGCAGGCAATGTGATCTCCGTTCATCTGGACATCCTCCCTTATCGTGACCTTCAGCTTACTGCAACTCGCAAAGGACTCCCGGAGGGCTATGAGATCGTTGATATAAAGATCACGCCGGAATCGATACGTGTGACCGGCAACAAGGATGATCTGGATGGGCTCAAAGCGCAGATGGAGATCGAAGTGGATTATTCCATGGCAGAGAAAAACGGAAACACATGGACGATCCAATGCCCGATCAACCCGCCGAAGGAGGGCATCAACATCCACGATGAGGAAACAATTGCAACGGTCATCGTGACTGTGAAGCCGATTGAAACGGAAAAGGATGCGGACAGAGAAGAATCGTAAGGAGTATTCATGCGGCAGCGTGTAACGGTAAAAGAATCCCGGCCGGACGGTACGGCGGTCATATTCCTGCGGCGGCAGAGCGCCTGCAGCGGCGAGTGCGAGCACTGCGGCGGCTGCACCCCGAACGAGGTCGTCACAGCCGAGGCGGCCAATCCCCTCGGTGCGAAAAAGGGCGATTGCGTCGAGGTGGAGAGCAAATCCGGCATTGTGCTTGCGGTGGTCGCGGTCGTCTACTTGGTTCCGCTGGTGCTGTTCTTTGCGGGTTATTTTGCAGGCCTGTATCTTCCGGGGAAGCCCGTATTGTGGGGGCTGCTTGGTTTTGCACTCGGTGTGGGTGCGGCACTGCTGTATAACCGCCATATGATCCGAACGGCAAAAATGACCTACCGGATCGTTTCAATTTTGGAAAACTGAGATGTTTGGCTATATATTACCCTACCGAAAAACCCTTTCGGAAGAAAGCAAACTTCAATATCATGCCGATTATTGCGGCCTGTGCCGTCAATTAAAAAAGCAGTACGGCTTTCGCGCCCGCTTCCTCGTCAGCTATGATGTGACCTTCTTGTTTGCGCTGCTTTGCGCACAGGCGCCTTCGCCGGAGGTGAAGCGTTGCAGGTGTCCGGTGCATCCGTTTTGCAAACGTGAATGCACAGCCTGCTCAGATGCGCTTAGCTTCTGCGCGGATGTCACGATCATTCTGTCATGGTGGAAGCTTCTTGATACCGTTGCCGATGACGGTTTCTTCCGCCGAACGGCGGCGAAGCTTCTTTTGCGGCTGTACCGGAAAGATTATGCGCTTGCAGAAGCGGCACAGCCGGAGCTTGCCTTGCAGGCAGAGCGGCAGATGTCGCGCCTGTCCGAACTGGAAGGACAGAGCTGTGACAGCATTGACAAAACGGCAGATGCTTTTGCAAAGCTTTTGTCGGCCTGCATCCCGGAGCAGGACGAGCCGACTGCACGCATCCTGCGTCAGATCCTCTATCATACGGGACGGTATCTTTATTTGATCGATGCACTCGATGATTTTGACAAGGATCGAAAAAAGAAGACCTATAATCCGCTTCTTCACCGCTATTGCAAGGCGGACAGGGAGTTCTCCGGGGAAGACCGAAAGGAAGTCCTGGAGACGATCCTCTGCTCTGTACATGAGATCGAAACGGCATTGCAGCTGCTGACGCCTGAGAGCCATGCAGAGCTGCTTGAAAATATCACGTCGTTCGGAATGAAAATCGCAGCTCACGGTGTCGCGGCAGGCGTATTCCGGAAAAAAGCGAACAGGAGAAAGCTATGAATGATCCCTATGAGGTGCTCGGCGTAACGCCAAGTGCTTCCGATGAAGAACTGAAAAAAGCATACCATGAGCTTGTCCGAAAATATCACCCGGACAACTATGCAGATAATCCTCTTGCCGATCTTGCGCAGGAGAAAATGAAGCAGATCAACGAGGCGTACGATACCATCATGAAGCAGCGTTCCGGCCAAAGCACCGGAAATGCCTATTCGGGCAGCTCCTATTCATCAGGCGCTTCGTCATCGTACAATTCCGAATATGCACAGATCCGTCAGCTTCTGAACCAAAACCGCGTGGAGGAGGCCGAACAGCGCCTCAATGCGATGGCGGGCAAAGATGCGGAATGGTATTATCTGCGCGGCGTTATTGCCTACAAGCGCGGTTGGATGGACGAGGCCAAGCAGAATTTCCGCATTGCCTGTGAAATGGATCCGGGCAATGCCGAGTACCGGCAGGCGTATAACCGTGTCGGCGGGAGCTATACCTATTCCGCAACGCGCGGCACGCAGCCCGGCGGCGCTGATTTCGGCGAGTGCGATATCTGCGACTTGTGCAGTGCTCTCATGTGCATGAACTGCCTGTGCGGAGGCTGCAGGTAATTAAGGCAAACGCCGAAAAACCGGGAATGATACGGCTTTGAGATAAGAAAGCCGTTCAGATAAACTATTTTTTAAGGAGCGAGCAAAATTGATCTACAGTATGACTGGCTACGGCCGTTCGGTGCAAACCGTTTCCGGCCGTGAGATCACCGTGGAGATCCGTTCGGTCAATAACCGATACTTAGACTGCACGGTCAAGCTGCCGCGGCTGTTTTCCTTTGCGGAGGATGCGGTCAAGCAGCGGGTCAAGGACAGCGTCTCCCGCGGCAAGGTGGATGTTTACATCAGCGTTAATTCCACCGAAGCGGCAGACACGAAAATCTCTCTAAACCGCCCTGTTCTGGAGGGCTACCTCACTGCAATGCGGCAGATTGCAAGCGAGTACGGCGTTCGGGACGACATCTCCGTCACCGCACTTTCAAGGCTGCCCGATGTGCTGACAGTAGAAAAGGAACAGGCTGATGAGCAGCAGCTCACCGCAGATCTGCTTTCCGTTACGGATGCAGCGCTTTCCGCGTATAACCATATGCGTCAGGTCGAGGGTGCGGCATTGGAGGCGGATCTTCGCAGCCGTGCAAAGACCATTCTCGGCTTTGTGGAAAAGGTCGAGCAGCGCAGCCCGGTCACGATTGCGGAATACCGCGCACGGCTTGAGGCAAAAATGCGTGAGGTGCTGGAATCTACTACCATCGACGAGGGAAGAATCCTGACAGAGGCAGCCATTTTTGCCGATAAGATCGCCGTGGATGAAGAGACCGTCCGTCTGCGCAGCCACCTGAATCAGCTGGAAACTATGCTTACAAACGGCGGCGCGATCGGCCGCAAGCTGGATTTCCTGATGCAGGAAATGAACCGCGAGGCCAACACCATCGGCTCCAAGGGCAATGACCTGGAGCAGGCACGCACGGTCGTTGAGATCAAGGCGGAGCTTGAAAAGATCCGCGAGCAGATGCAGAACATCGAATAACGGAGGAAGATTATGCGCCTGATCAATATCGGCTTTGGCAACATGATCTCGGCAGAGCGGCTGCTTTCCGTTGTCCACCCGGATTCGGCACCTGTGAAGCGGCTTGTGACCGAAGCGAAAGATCGCGGGATGCTCATTGATGCCAGCTACGGCAGAAAGACGCAGAGCGTGCTTATCATGGACACCGACCACGTAGTTCTGTCCGCGATTCCGCCGGATAAGCTTGCCAAAAGTCTTGAACCGGATAACCAGACATGAGGAGTACACCATGAAACAAGGACACATCATTGTAATCTCCGGCCCCTCCGGCGTCGGAAAGGGGACCATTGTCAGCAAACTGCTGAAGCAGAATCCCGAGCTGCATTTTTCCGTCTCCGCCACAACAAGAAAAAAGCGCCCCTCGGAGACCGACGGGGTACATTATTATTTCGTTTCCGAAGAATGCTTCAAGGAAATGATTGAGAACGATGAGCTTGCAGAGTATGCCTTTTATGCCAACCACTATTACGGAACACCCTACAAAGCCTTGGAAGAGGCGAGGGGAAAGGGCTATGATGTGGTGCTGGACATCGAGGTGCAGGGCGCTGCACAGGTAAAAGCGCGCTTTCCGGAGGCTATCATGGTCTTTATCGCGCCGCCGTCCATGGCGGAATTAGAGAAAAGACTGCGCAACCGCGGCGATACTTCGGATGCCGATGTTGCGCTGCGTCTGGAAATTGCAAAAAAAGAATGCCTGCAGGCAGAGCGATATAATTACATTGTTTTTAACGACATCGTAGATGATGCCTGTCGTGAAGTGCAGACGATCATCTCTGCCGTAAATTATGAAGCAAACAACAGATTTGAACATCTGAAGGAGGTACTTTAATATGCTTTATCCCCCCATGGCCCAGTTACTTGAACACATCGACAGCCGTTATCTTCTTGTAAACGTTGTTGCAAGACGTGCAAGACAGCTCTCCATCGAATCCGAGGAATTCCACGAGCCCCTGAGTGAAAAGCCCGTGACCCTTGCAATCCGTGAAGTTGCAGACGGCAAGCTGACCGCGTCGGTCAAGGAAGAATATCAGCAGTAACACACAGAAAAACCCGGGAGAGGAGGCATGACAATGACAGCTCAGATTGCGGTTTCTGCGGCGATCTATGCCATTGACAAGCCTTACAGCTACCTGATCCCGAATGGGATGCAGGTCGCAGCCGGGGTTCGCGTGCTGGTGCCGTTCGGCAGAGGCAACCGCGCCTGTGAGGGCATTGTGCTGGCACTTTCCGAGGACACCGCGCAGGACTGCAAGCCGATTTTGCAGGTGCTCGATGAAACTCCGGTGTTGTCAGAGTCGATGCTTCGTCTTGCCGCGTTTTTGCGCGAACGCTATTTCTGCACCTTTTTTGACGCGATCCGCGCCATGCTTCCGGCGGGGATGTGGTTTTCCGTCAAGGACACCTATACCATATCCGAACTGCCGGAGGACTGGCAATCGCTCTGTAAGCGCAAGCCCTGTGCGCAAAGCGTTATGCAGACGATCCTCGACCTCGGAGAAAATGCAAAGCATGAACTGCTTGCGCAGCAGTTTGCTCCGGAGGAGCTGGAGGACGCCCTGCGCTATCTGCTCAACAAGAAATGGCTGACAGCGCAGACCGATTATTTGCGCAAGGTTTCCGATAAAACCGAAAAGATCGTGAGCCTGGCAGTGTCTGCGGAGGAGGCAGAGGCCTTTATCTCTGCCAAGCGCAGAAGTGCCGCCGTTCAGGCACAGGCTCTCAAGATGCTTGTCGATTTCGGCACTGTGAGCGCAAAGGAGCTCTGCTACTTCACAGGGGCAACAAGTGCCACGATCAAGCGTTTAGAGGAATACGGTCTTGTGGAGACCACTTCCCGGGAGGTGCTCCGCCTGCATCGAACGCTTACCGAGCAGACGGCGCAAAGGCTGACGCTGAATCAAGAGCAGCAAGCGGTCTTTGAAGCTCTGGATGCGCAGAGCAGTTCTGAAAAGCCCGGCATTGCCCTGCTTTACGGCGTGACCGGCAGCGGCAAAACAGCTGTGTATCTTGAGCTGATCTCGCAGACACTTCGCCGCGGAAAGCAGGCGATCATGCTGGTTCCGGAAATTGCACTGACGCCGCAGCTTCTGGCGCTGTTTGCCGCGCACTTCGGCAAGCAGGTGGCGGTTTTGCACAGCAGCTTGCAGGTTTCCGAGCGATATGATGAATTCAAGCGCATAGCACGAGGCGAGGCAACGGTCGTTCTCGGGACACGCTCGGCGGTTTTCGCCCCGGTCAGGGAGCTTGGTCTACTGATCGTGGATGAAGAGCAGGAGCACACCTATAAATCCGAAAACAATCCCCGCTATCATGCGCGCGAGGCCGCAATTTTCCGCGGCGCACAGGAAAAGGCGCTTGTTCTATTGGGCTCTGCCACACCGAGCGTAGAGACAATGTACCATGCAAAGTGCGGCGACTATCAGCTCTATACACTGAGAAACCGCTTTAATCGAAGTGCGCTTCCGCCGGTAGAAGTCGTCGATATGAAAGAACAGATCCGCTGCGGCAACAGCGGCGTTATCAGCTCTGTATTGCTTGATTCCATCCGCGAAAACCTTAAGCTGGGGCAGCAGACCATCCTGTTCCTCAATCGCCGCGGCTCCAGTCGGCTCACCGTCTGCATTGACTGCGGCTATGTGCCGGAGTGTCCGCGATGCAGCGTCAATTTGACCTACCATCAGGCCAACGGACGCCTTATGTGCCACCACTGTGGCTTTTCCCAATTGCTGACAGACCGCTGTGAAAAATGCGGCGGTCATTATAAGCAGGTGGGCTTCGGAACGCAGCGGGTCGAGGAGGAGCTAAAGAGCCTTCTCCCGGAAACCGAGGTTTTGCGCATGGATGCCGATACCGTATCGGCAACGAATCCCCATGAAAAGATCCTTGAGACCTTCCGTGAGAAAAACGTTCCGATTTTGCTCGGAACACAGATGGTCACAAAGGGTCTCAACTTTGAAAATGTCACGCTTGTCGGTGTGTTAAATGCCGACGCGGCACTCTATAACAGCTCTTATCGCGCACAGGAAACGACCTTCTCCCTGATCACGCAGGTGGTCGGAAGAGCGGGGCGCGGTGCGAAGCTCGGGCGTGCAGTCATTCAGACCATGACGCCCGAAAACCCCGTCATTGTCCGCGCATCCTGTCAGGACTATGACGCCTTCTTTGAGACGGAGATTATGATGCGCCGGGTGCGTTCCTGCCCGCCGTTTTCCGATCTTGTCACAGTCAGCTTTTCCGGCGCCTTTGAGGCAGAGGTGCAGCGGGGCGCACAGCGCTTTCGTCAGATGCTTGCCTCGGCCTGCGACAAGCCGGAGCTTGCCATGCAGGTCTTAGGCCCTGCACCTGCTCCGATCATGAAGCTGAACAATCGTTTCCGCTATCAGCTCACCGTTCAGTGTAAGCTGACAAGACCCGTGCGGCAGATGCTTGCGTATTTGCTGCGCGAATTTGCAAAAAATAAAATCAATCGCGGCGTGACCGTCTTTGCGGACCTCAACGCCTATTAAACGGAGATAAAAATATGGCACTTAGAAAAATTCTGACATTCGATGACAGCGCACTGCATAAAAAATGCCGTCCGGTGACGGAATTTGATGCAAAGCTTCACACCCTGCTTGACGATATGACCGAGACCTTGTATGAGGCCAACGGCGTCGGCTTAGCCGCCCCGCAAATCGGCATTTTGCGCCGTGTTGTGGTCGTGGACGCAGGCGATCAGGTCTTAGAACTCATCAACCCCGAAATCTTACAGACGAGCGGGGAGCAGGATGGGATCGAGGGCTGCCTGAGCCTGCCCGGTGAGTACGGTCTTGTCAAGCGTCCCAATGTTGTCAAGGTGCGCGCACAGGATCGAAACGGCGAATGGTACGAGGTCGAAGGTGAGGAGCTGATCGCCCGTGCGTTCTGCCATGAGTGCGACCATCTGGACGGCAAGGTATACACCGAAGTGGCATACCGGATGCTGAGCGATGATGAACTGGAAGAAATGTACGGAGAGGATGACGAGACTTGAGAGTCGTCTTTATGGGTACGCCGGATATTGCGGCGACCTGTTTGAAAACACTTGTGCAGAAGAATTATGACGTTGTCGGCGTCTATACGAAGATCGACCAGCCCAAGGGGCGGCACATGAAGCTCACCATGTCTGATGTAAAGCAGTATGCCGTTTCACAGGGGCTTCCGGTCTATCAGCCGACGACCTTTAAGGATGACGCCGTGGTCGAGGAGCTTCGGGCGTTAGCCCCCGATGTGATCGCTGTGGTTGCCTACGGAAAGATCCTGCCGCAGCGCGTTCTGGATATCCCGCGGCTCGGCTGCATCAACATCCACGCAAGCGTTTTGCCGCTTCTTCGCGGCAGCGGGCCCGTACAGTGGTCCATCTTGAACGGTTTTGATGAAACCGGCGTTACTGCCATGTTCATGTCGGCTGCGCTTGACGCAGGCGATATCATTGAAATTCGCAAAACCCCCATTGAACCTTACGAGACCGCCCAGGAGCTGTTAGACAGACTTGCCGTGATCGGCGCAGACCTTCTGTGCGACACCTTGGACAACCTCGAAAAAGGCACTTATACCCGCACGCCGCAGGATGGTCGTCTTGTCACGCTTGCACCCATGCTTACCAAGGAGCTTTGCCCGATCGACTGGAGCAAAACGCAGCGACAAATCATTGACCATGTGCGCGGACTCAATCCGTGGCCGGTAGCAACGGCAGAGCTTAGCGGAAACCATTTCAAAATCTATGAGGTGCGTCCCGGCGATACCGTAACCGACCGGCAGCCCGGAACGATCCTTGCGCTGAAAAAACAGGGGCTGGAGATCGCTTGCGGGGAGGGAAAATCCGTTGTGATTACCCGCTTGCAGGCCGAGGGCGGCAAGCAGATGCCGGCTGCCGATTATTTCCGCGGCCACCCCATCGAAATTTAGGAGAAACCATGACAGCAAGGGACACTGCGCTCACGGCGCTCATTGCCTTACGGCGGCAAAAAGCCTGGTCGGACGGCATATTAAAAGAATATATGCTCCGTGACAAGCTGGACAAGCGCGACGCGGCACTTGCGAGTCTTCTTTGCTACGGTGTCATGCAGAATCGGGAGTTGCTGGATTTTTATATTTCGGCGTTCCTCAAGGGCTCGATCCGTCGTTTAGACCCCATCGTGCTCGATATTCTGCGTCTCGGCGTTTTTCAGCTGACGCAGACCGATAAAATTCCCGCGTCTGCCGCCGTCAATGAGGCGGTCGAGCAGACGAAGCACTATGCCAATCGGCAAGCGGCCGGTCTTGTCAATGGCGTGCTGCGCTCTGTAGAACGGAACAAAGACGCTTTGCCGGAGCCGGAAACGCTATCTGTCCGCTACAGTCACCCGCAAAGGATCGTTGACCTCCTGCGGGAAAATGTCGGCGAGGAGAAGCTGGAGGCGCTTCTGAAGGCCAACAACTCCGCACCCCGTACCTGCGCACAGATCAACCCCTTAAAAACAGGGGAGCGAGCTCTGCGCGAGGAGCTTCAGGCGCTTTCCATCGAAGCAAGCGGCCATCCGTGGCTTCCGAATTGTCTCTATCTTTCGGGGACGGGCAATGTTGAACGTCTCGACGCCTTCCGGCAGGGAAAGTTCTATATGCAGGATCCCGCCGCCAAGCTTGCAGCGATTTTCGGCGGTGCAAGACCCGGGATGCGTGTTCTGGATGCCTGCGCCGCACCCGGCGGCAAGAGCTTTGCCTCCGCAATCTTAATGGAAAATTCAGGGGAGATCATCTCCTGTGATATTCACGAGCATAAGATCAAGCTCCTGCAAAACGGGGCAGAACGCCTCGGCCTTTCCGTCATCCATCCGATGCTTCAGGATGCGTCAATGCCGCGGGAGGAATGGAATCACAGCTTCGATCTTGTTATTGCCGATGTGCCGTGCTCCGGCCTAGGCGTCATTCGCAAGAAGCCCGACATCCGCTATAAGGATCCTGCGGATTTTGCCGCGCTTCCGGCACTACAATTCAAAATCCTTTCGACGCAGGCAAACTACGTCAAGCCGGGCGGCGTACTGCTCTACAGTACCTGCACCATCTTAAAGCAAGAGAACGAGGAAGTGGTCGAACGCTTTCTGGCCGGGCATCCGGAGTTCACCCTCGATGAAATTTCGCTTCCGGAGCAGTTGCAGCTTCCCAACGCGGGCATGGTGACCTTCCTGCCCTGCGACCATGATACTGACGGCTTCTTTGTGTGCCGTATGAGGAAACAAGCTTGAAAAAAGACATCAAATCCATGACCCTTGCGGAGCTTTCGCTTGAACTGAAAGCTATCTGCGAGCCGCAGTTCCGGGCAAAGCAGGTCTTTACGTGGCTGCATCGGGGCGTTAAAAGCTTCGATGAAATGAGCAACCTTTCCAAAGACCTTCGAAGGAAGCTGTCGGAGGAATACTTCCTGACAGTCCCGACCGTCGCAAGGAAGCAGGCCTCCCAAAAGGACGGAACAATCAAATATCTTTGGCGTCTTTCTGACGGTAACTGTGTGGAGTCCGTTCTGATGCAGTATCACCACGGAAACACCGTCTGTATTTCCTCCGAGGTCGGCTGCCCGATGGGCTGTGCCTTCTGTGCCTCCACGCTCGGAGGTCTCGTGCGCCGCCTGCGCCCTTCGGAAATGCTCGATCAGGTGCTCTTTACACAGCTTGATTCCGGCCTTCCGATCTCCAACATCGTCTTAATGGGCATCGGCGAGCCACTGGATAACTATGACACCGTACTGCGCTTTCTGGAGCTCGTCAATGCACCGGAGGGCATGAACATCGGTATGCGGCACATCAGCCTGTCCACCTGCGGTCTTGTGGATAAGATCGACCGTCTGGCAGAGGAAGATCTGCAATTAACGCTGTCGGTCTCTCTGCATTGCCCCGATAACGAGATACGCTCTAAAATCATGCCGATCAACCGCCGTTATGATGTGGACACCCTGCTTGCGGCCTGCCGCCGTTACTTTGAAAAAACCGGCAGAAGGATCTCCTTTGAATATGCCATGATCCGCGATGTCAATGATACACCGGAGATGGCACAGCTTCTCATTAAAAAGCTCAAAGGCCTGCCGAGCCATATCAATCTCATTCCTCTGAACAACGTGGAGGAAAGCCCGTTGAAGCCCAGCACCCGTGCACAAGTTGCCAGCTTCCAGAAGATGCTGACGGAACACGGGATCACCGCGACGGTACGCCGCACGTTAGGCAGCGATATCGACGCATCTTGCGGACAGCTCCGCAGAAACTATGAAAAAGAAGGAAAGGAGCAGAGCGATGGAAGTATACGGACTGACTGACTTAGGCCTTGTCAGAAAACAGAATCAGGATGATTTCCGCATCCTACAGCTTGGAGAAAAAAGCCTGCTGGCCGTTGTCTGTGACGGCATGGGCGGCGCAAAATCCGGCAATGTCGCAAGTAAGCTTGCCTCGGATGTGTTTTCCAGTGAGGTGGAGCGATCCTTTACCCCGGAGCTGACTTTGGAAAAGGCAGAGGCAGTGCTGCGCGAGGCCTGTAGCCTTGCAAATCAAGCGGTCTATGAACATTCCCAGCTTTCGGAAGATTTTGCAGGCATGGGAACGACCCTTGTTGCCATATTGATTAAAGATGATTTTGCGGTTGCCGCAAATGTCGGTGACAGCCGTGTGTATCGCATCAATGAGGACGGCATTTCCTGTGTGTCCAAGGATCATTCCCTGGTCGAAATGATGGTACAGCGCGGCGAGATCTCCAAAGAACAGGCACGCACCCATCCGCAGAAAAACCTGATTACCCGTGCCGTCGGCACGGAGCGTGCTGTTGAATGTGATATTTTCCGGTTAGAGCTTTCCAAGGACGAGCAGTTCCTACTTTGCTCGGACGGTCTTTCCAATCTGCTCGCAGATCAGGAGATCCTCTTCGAGGTGCTTCACGGCACAAAGAAGAGCGACTGCTGCAAGCGCCTTCTCCAGATCGCAAAGGACAGAGGCGCACCGGACAATGTGACATCTGTTCTCGTCTGCCTTTGAGCAGGGGATCCCAATATGAACCTGAACGCAGGGAGGTAAACAATGGAAAATTACATAGGAAGATTGCTCGACAATCGCTATGAAATATTAGAGGTCATCGGTACCGGCGGCATGGCAGTGGTCTATAAGGCATTGTGCCACCGTTTGAACCGAATGGTTGCCATTAAAATATTAAAGGACGAATTCTCCAAGGACGAGGAATTCCGCCGCCGCTTCCATGCGGAATCGCAGGCGGTTGCCATGCTTTCTCACCCGAATATTGTCAGTGTTTATGACGTCTCTCGCAGCGGCGATATTGATTATATCGTCATGGAACTGATCGAGGGCATCACGCTCAAGCAGTATATGGACAAGAAGAGCATCATCAACTGGCGGGAGAGTCTGCATTTTTCCATGCAGATCGCAAAGGCACTGGAGCACGCCCACAGCCGCGGCATCGTTCACCGTGACATCAAGCCGCACAACATTATGATTCTGAAGGACGGCAGCGTCAAGGTCGCAGACTTCGGCATTGCACGCATCGTCTCGTCTCAGAGCACCCTCACACGTGAGGCACTCGGTTCTGTGCACTACATTTCTCCCGAGCAGGCGAAGGGCAGCCGCGTGGATAACCGTGCCGACCTCTATTCTCTCGGTGTTGTCATGTATCAAATGCTGACCGGAAAGCCGCCCTATGACGGCGAGACGCCTGTTGCCGTGGCGATCCAGCACATCAACGGCAATTTACTTTCGCCGTGTCAGCTCAATTCCTCAATTCCCAAAGGCCTGGAGCAGATCATCCTCAAGTCCATGGAGGTCGAACTGGACAAGCGTTATGACTCTGCCACGGATATGCTCCGCGATATGGAGGAATTCCGCAAGAATCCCGCGATCATTTTCGGCGTAGCGGTACAGCCGGCGGCGGTTGCACCTGTTCGCCGCACGGCAAAGAATCTTGCCGAGCAAAAGGCGGGCTATGCGCCGAACCGCGAGCAGCAGCGTACGGCTCCGGCAAAGAAAAAATCGGAGAATAACAATCTTCCCATCATCATTGCCATCGTTGCCTGCGCAATGGTGCTGATCGGCTTGATAACATTCCTGATTTATCAGTTTAAGGACAGTCCCGCACCCAAGGGAGAGCCGACGAAAAGCACCTCTGATCAGCAACTCCATACGGTTCCGCAGTTTGTCGGAAAAATGTATGATGAGATCAATCTTTCCGATTATGATTACCTGACCTTTGAAATCGAGAAGGAAGTGGCCAGCGAAGAAGAGGGTATGATTATCCGTCAGAGCCTCGATGCCGGCTCCGAAATTAAGGGAACCCGTCAGATCAAGCTGACCGTTTCCAGCGGCAAAAAATCGGAAAAATTGCCCGATGTCGTACACATGACTCGCGCAGATGCAGAAAAGTCGATCAACAACCTGAAGCTGGATATCATTATTAGGGTAGAAGAGGTCAATGACGATAAGGTCGAATCCGGCCTCGTCATTCGTACCGAGCCTGCAGCATATTCCGATGTTTCCTCCGGCGATACCGTCAAGCTGTACATCAGCAAGGGAAAGGACCCCGTTGAGGTACCCAAGGTGACCGGCATGACCATCTCCAACGCCATTTCTCTTCTGACAAGCAGCAGCTATAATCTGAAGGCAGATTATGAATATGTGGAAGACGCAGCGGAAAAGGATACCGTGATCGCCCAGTCCATCAGTCAGGGCACGAGCGTAGAAGAGGGAACAACCATCAAGCTTACGGTTTCGCAGGGACCCAAGGAGACCGAGCCGCCGGAGCCTCAGCCCGTTACACTGTCTTATACCGTCCCCCTTTCCGACCATCCCGAGGAAGCCTTTACCGTCAGCGTAGAGGATCGCGAATCGGGCGAGATCGTTTTCTCGACCGAAGTCGAAGCAGGGGTCAATGAATGTGTCGTCACCCTGACCGGCACCGGAACAAAGGTGTTCCGTATCTATACCGGCGACGGCTATAAGGACATCACGGTCAATTTCGACACGCAGAAAATCTATGGCTGAGAAACAGGGCAGAATCATGAAAGCCCTGAGTGGCTTCTATTATGTGAAATGCGAAGACGGCCTTGTGGAATGTAAGCCGAGAGGCAAAATGCGCAAGGAAAATCTGACGCCCCTGGTCGGTGACGAGGTGCTGATTTCCATGACTGGCAAAAAGGGCGTGATCGAACAGCTGCTCCCGCGCAGAAACAGCTTCATCCGTCCGCCGGTCGCAAATTTGGATGCGTTGGTGCTGCTTGCTGCCAACAGCAATCCGATCACCGACCCGTTTCTGATCGACCGCGTTGCGGCGATCGCGGGAAGCCGGGATGTTCCTGTGATCCTCTGTGTCAACAAGATCGACCTGGACCCCGGAGAAAACCTTTGCACTATCTATCGCCACGCGGGCTTCCGCGTGATCGAGACCAGTGCCGAGACCGGGGAAGGCGTCGACGAGCTTCGAAAAGAGATTTCCGGAAAGACCGTTGCCTTTACCGGGAACTCCGGTGTCGGCAAGAGCAGCATCTTAAATGCCCTCTGCCCGGACTTTGCCATTCAAACCGGCGAGGTCTCCGAAAAGCTCGGCCGTGGCAGGCATACAACGCGCCATGTGGAGCTTTACGAGCTTCCCGACGGCACCTGCATTGCGGATACGCCCGGCTTTTCCTCCTTTGATACCGAGCAGATGGAACTGGTCGTCAAAGAAGAACTGCAATATGCCTTCCCGGATTTTGCACCGTATCTCGGTCAATGTCAGTTCCGTGACTGCGCCCACATAAAGGAGCCCGGGTGCTGTGTCCGTCAGGCATTGACAGATGGGCAGATCGGGCAGACCCGCTATGACAGCTATGTGCGCCTGTATGAGAGCGCAAAGGGCATCAAGCTTTGGGAACTGCCAAAATAATTGCATATGAAATGGCCGCCTCCTGCGTATACTTTTGCAGGAGGCGGTTTTTATGTGCAGAAAAACGGAGGCAATCGGAACAGCAATCATGAGCTTCGGGGCAGGGATGCTGCTGTCGATCATCTTTTCCTCAGGCGTGATCGCAGCAATGATCGGCATTGTCTGTGTCGCGGCCGGCTGCCTGATTGCAAAAAAGCGATGAAGCACCCAAAAAAACTTGCATGGAACGGACAAGCCCTGCGTATATATCTACCACGGAAAAACATCCGCCTCTGACGTATGATTCGGTGCAGCGGCGGCATGATAACGAACTGATGAACGAGGAGTGGATGCAATGGAGCTTGCGTTTCAGGAAAATCGAACACAGTGCATGGAGCAGTTGTTCCATGATACCGTGATACAGGAGGAAACCGCGGAGATCATCGTGCCGGAGGGCTGGCCGGATATTTTCCGGGTCGTTGACAGCTTTGCCGCGGTACAGCTTCGGCAAAAGGAGGTCGGTACGGGCATCGTCACGGTATCGGGCGGTGTGCGCGGCGGGATCCTTTATGTCCCGGAGGGCGAACAGAAGCCGAAACTGCTGCAAACGTATCTTCCTTTTACCGTAAAAAAGGAGATCGAGCGGCTGGAGGTCAATGACAAGGTACAGATACAGCTTCAGGTGTGTCAGGTGGATGCCAGGATGATAAGCTCCCGCAAGGCCATGCTTCGTCTCAGCCTTGCAAGCAGCATTGCAGCCTACAGTCCGCAGCAGATCGTCACCTATACACTCCCGGAGCCGGAGCAGGACATTATGACCTATTCCTCGGTTCTGCCGATGAAGCTTTGCCTGGATGCCGAGGAAAAGAGCTTTGCGGTCAATGAAGAGGTTCTGCTTCCGGAGGAGCTTCCCGCTGTGGAGGAGATTTTGAAGGAGCAGTACCGATTGAATGTCACGGAAAAGAAAATGGTCGGCAATAAGCTTGCATATAAAGGAACGATCGGGGTACATACCCTCTACAGTGCGCAGGACGGAAGCCTGAACTCCTGCGACTCGGAGCTCCCGTTTTCCCAGTATGTGGAGCTAAGTGAGGATCGTGACGGCTGCGAGCCGGAAATCGTCCTTTCCGTGACCGGTGCAGAGCTTACAACAGACGGTCAGCTTGACTGCCACAGGCTTCTGCTCAATATGAATTTGCTCGCGCAATGCACTGTGTTCGGCGTTTGCTCGGTGCCCTTTGTCTCTGATGCCTATTCGACTGTGGAAACGCTTATGCCGGAATATCACAGCATCAGCCTGACCGGTCTTCTCGACCATCGTGAATATCGGGATACGATGGTCAGCAAGCTCACGGTGCCGATCAAAAAAACAGTCGATGTCTATGCCTACCCCGAGCAGGTGCGTCAAAACCGTAACGGGGATACGCTGTGCCTTCAATACGCCCTGAATGTGAATCTTCTGTATTACGATCAGGACAACCAGCTCCAAGGCAGAACGGTGCATATTGAACATTCTTCGGATATGAGTCTTTCGCCGAACGGCCAGTGCCGTGCCGGGATCCTGCTCACAGAGCCGTGTGCGGTGATGAACGGAGGACAGACAGAGCTGAGATGCCCGATCGTCAGCGTTGCAGACAGCTATGCCGCGCAGGAGATCCGGGGTATCTGCGGCGGAAAGACAGAGCCGATCGAAGAGGAAGCGGAGCGGCCGTCTTTGATTCTGCGCCGGATCGGACAGGAGGAAAGCCTGTGGTCGATCGCAAAGTCCTACCGCACAACGGTACAGAAAATCATGGAAGCAAACGGCCTGCAAGAGGAAGCGGCCATGTCCGAGACGCTTCTTCTGATCCCGATGTGACGGCAGGGGAGGAATCAAAATGAAACAGAATATCTATCAGGAAATCGCCAAACGCACGGGCGGCGATATCTATATCGGCGTCGTCGGCCCTGTGAGAACAGGCAAATCGACCTTTATCAAGCGATTTATGGAGACTGTCGTCATTCCGAATATCGACGATCCCTACTGGCAGGAGCGGGCAAAGGATGAGCTTCCGCAGAGTGCCTCAGGAAAAACGATCATGACCGCCGAGCCGAAATTCGTTCCCGAGGAAGCAGTCGCAATCTCGCCGGACGGAACGGCAAAGCTCCGCGTCCGCATGATTGACTCCGTCGGCTACATGATTCCGGGTGCCATCGGCGCCAGTGAGGACGGAAAGCCTCGGATGGTAACAACGCCCTGGCTAGACACGGAGATCCCGATGACGGATGCCGCAGAGCTCGGCACGCAAAAGGTGATGGAGGAGCACAGCACTGTCGGTGTAGTCATCACAACAGACGGCACGATCACCGACATCGAACGTGAGGACTATGTTTCTTCTGAGCGGCGGGCGATCGAGGATATGCAGAAGACGGGCAAGCCCTTTGTGGTCATTGTCAACTCGAGCGCGCCGCAGGAGCAGGCTGCGCAGGACATCCGCCTTCAATTAGAGCAGGACTATGGTGTCAAATGTATCTGCACGGATTGTCAGAGCATGGCCGAGCAGGAGATCAGCGAGCTCCTTTCAGCGATCCTCTATGAATTCCCGCTTCGAGAGCTGCAAATCTTTCTGCCTGCATGGATCTGTGCATTGGAGACCTCGCATCCGTTAAAATCCGGCCTGTTTGGGGCACTTCGTGAGAGAATCAGCGGGGTATCGCGCCTGATGCAGACAGAGTCTGTCATCCGTGAAATTGCCGACCGGCAGGGCCTAAACGGTTACAGGATCCGTCAGATCGATCCCGGCAGAGGCGTTGTGCTTGCGGAGCTGCAATTCCCGGAAAACCTGTTTTATACAGTGCTCGGGGAAAAGAGCGGACTGGAAATCAAAAACGATGCCGATCTCATTCATTATTTGGAAGAATTGTCCATAATCAAGCGCGAGTATGACCGCATGAAAACGGCGCTTGCCGAGGTGGAGGCAAGCGGCTACGGCATCGTGATGCCGAATGCGGAGGATATGGAGCTGGACGTGCCGGAGATCGTCAAAAAGGGCAGTGCTTACGGCGTCAAGCTGCGCGCAAAGGCCGATGCCGTGCATATGATAAAGTGTGCCATCCGTACCGAGATCTGCCCCATGGTAGGCGACGAGCAGCAGTCGTCCGATTTGGTGGAATACTTAATGAAGGAATACGAGGGCAGCCCCGAAAAGCTCTGGCAGAGCAACATCTTCGGCAAGTCAGTATATGAGCTTGTCAATGACGGCCTGACCTCCAAGCTCAAACGGATGCCGGACACGGCAAGACTGAAAATGCGTGATACCATCGGCCGCATTATCAACGAAGGCTGCAACGGCCTGATCTGCATTATCTTGTGATAAAGAAATCGCCCGAAAAGAGAAAACCTCTTTTCGGGCGATTGGTCTTATTGATATTTATACTTCGCGATAAAGCTGCTTTCGCAGCCGTCCTTGACATAGATGAGCGGATCGTCTTCTGCGGCAGGTGCGCCTGTCAGCGGGTCAAATTTATGCAGGATCAGAGTGTTTTCATCCTCACAGGGAATCTCGACAAGATAGGTGCGCGGTGCGGCATCTTCGTTCGGAATCTCCACAAGCTTGCCGTTTTCAAGGCTTTGTCTGTAAACCTCCTCACGGCGAAGCAGGAAGCAGGAATAACCCTCTCCGCCTTTTTCATAACGGGTGTAGGTTCCGCGCTCACCGAATACGGAAAAGAACTCAAACGTTCCGTCCTCTTTCACGGACAGAAACTGAGAATCATACAGATCCTTTATGGTTTCATAATCATTCATATCGATGAGTTTGCCGTCATAATACATTCCGCCGGGCCACCAGAGACCGCCGAGCACATCATAGCCATCTGCAATATAGGCAGTCGATTCCGTTGGAAGCTCGGTGGTTGGTACAGGCGCATTTGCACTACAGCCGCCAAGCGCACACAGCACCATGAGAGCAGCAAGCAGTAATACGATCGTTTTCTTCATATCAGAACGAATAACCGTCTTCACCGGGCATACCGGAGCTTGCCTTGGAATATACATGGTCGAAGTGCATCAGCTTGACTTCTCCGTCAATGATATTAAAGAAGAAATACGAGCCGTTATGGATATCGGATTCGATTCTGCCCAATCCGAGCGTATAGCTGTCCTCGTACGGTCCGTAATAATAGTAGGAGCCGTCATTGTAGCCGTATGCTTCTGTAGCATATTCGTATTCAAAGGTTCCGTCGTGGAAATAAGCATTGTACTTGGAACTTGAGAAACCGGTAAAAGAGTTGTAGCTGTACTCATTGCAGTACCAATAGCCCTGAAGCGCCGCATCGACCTGAGAAGCGGAGAAATATTCGCCGCTGCCGAGTGCAATCGTATCACCGCTGAGCGTATAGGGGAGCACGAGCTCGCTGCCGTCATCAAGCGTCATGGAAATCGAGCTGTCGTCAACGGTGTAGGGCAGGTTATTTTCGCTTGATGTCTGATAGCCGTTTCCGTCAAAGAAAACGTGCTTGACCAGAACAGACTCCTTTGAGAACACAAAGCAGTTCAGAGAATTCTCCGTGCCGCCGTTGGCAAAGAAGGGTTCAACGCAAAGCAGATCGATGGCTTCTCCATAGCTCTGATACTGAAGCTCTGCGTTCGCCAAAGCGCGCTGAGCTGCTGCGTCTTCATAGTCGCCGAGCTTATCAAACAGGGCGATGGCGCCTTCATAGTCACTGGCTTCCATCAGGGAAGCGGCCTTGCCGTAGTTGCAGGCAGGGATCTTGGCGGCGCTGTCTTCATAGTCACCGAGATCGGTAAAGAGCTTTAATGCTTCGTCAAATTCGCCTGCTTCAAGCTTTTCACAGGCAAGGGCATAATTGCTGGCAGAGAGCATTTGCTTGCTGTCTTCGTAGTCGCCGAGAGACTTAAACAGTTTAGCGGCTTCTGCGTATTTGCCATCTTCAAACAGGGCTTTTGCATCGTCGTATTTGCCGCCCTTACAGCCGGTAAACAGAACAAGCACAAGGGAAAGAGTCAAAAGGATCGCAATTAGTTTTTTCATAAGTTCCTCCAATGAAAGATTATTTTGGTACATATTGACTGTTTTCTTGCAAAAATGACAAAATTATGTACCTTTACGTCATTCTATCACAGAGAATGTAAAAAATCAAGACATTTTGCTGAATTATGCAAAAAAACAGGAGCCTGATTTCAGGCTCCTGTTTTCCAGCGTGTCAAAAAAGTTTTTTGACACGCTGGCAGACGGTCAAGAAAGCCTGAAAGACAAGCAACTCTCACTCGTAGGCGTACATAGGTACGGTAGAGTGAGAGTTGCGCAGTAAGTCAAAGTCCTTGCGCAGCAAGCCTTTTCGGGCTTGGATGTGTTGCGATGGTACGATTCTCGTCAAACGATATTCGGTGCATAATGCCTCGTTCCGACTCTCGACTTTGACGGTTTCGGGGTTTATTGACAGTCTGAAAAACAGGAGCCTGATTTCAGGCTCCTGTTTTCAGTTCAGGATGGTTGCTTATTTGTAAAGGTAAGCGTACTTGTCGCGGACGGTCAGGATCAGGGTTTCAATCTCTGCGGGCAGGCCATTGTCCTTGTCAGCGAGGTCGTAATCCTTCACATCGAACAGTCTCACGCGCACCTTGTCACCGCCGAGGAACAGCACGCCTGCGTTCTTGCTGTCGACGAAATCTTCTTCCGTCTGGAACAGCGTGAACTTGTCGTGGCAGGGCTCGGAAGCGTAGGGGCAGAAGTGCGTGCAGTTGCCGCACTCGTTGCACATCTTGTCAATGTGCAGAATTTCGTGACGGCCGTCAGCGAGCTTGATGACGACATTTGCACGGTTCGGGCAGGAATCTGCGCAGTTTTCGCAGACGGTGTTGCAGTCTAAGCAGCGGGAGCCTTCACAGCAGGCGTCCTTTGCCATCTTGAGGATGCCCTTCTTTGCAATGGCATCAGCCTTGGTAACATAGGCCTGTTCGGGAATCTCATATTCATGGGACTTTCCGATGACGATTTCTGCAAACTTGGCAGCGTCAGCAATGCCTTCAACAACGGTAGCCGGGCCTCTGTGGCAGTCGCCTGCGGCATAAACGCCTTCAATGTTCGTCTCAAATTCGGGACCCTTGCGACCCATTTCGATGCCGTTGGCAGCCATCAGCTCGTCGTCGACCTTTTCGCCGACTGCGGAAATGACAAGATCGCAGGGGATGTCAAAGAACTCGCCGGAACCAACGGGGCTGCGGCGGCCGGAAGCGTCAGGCTCACCGAGAACCATCTTCTCAAGGGTCAGCTTGCCGTCAGCCTGCTTGATGGGAGCAGCCAGCTCGACAAAGTTGACACCGTCTTCAATGGCAAGCGCCAGCTCATGCTCGTCAGCGGGCATATACTTCTTGGTGCGGCGATAGACGATCGTTGCATTTGCACCCATGCGCTTTGCAACACGGGCAGCATCCATTGCAGTGTTGCCTGCGCCGACAACAGCGATATTACCGCTCAGACAAGGCTTGACTTCCTTCTTCATATCCTTCATCCAGCCGATAACGCCGACGACATTGCCTTCGATATCAAGCTTGCCGGCTTTCCATGCGCCGACAGCGAGCAGGATGTGGGTGTAGCCAAGCTTTTTCAGCTCGCTAATTTCGGGAGCAGGAGCACCGAGCTTGACCTCGACATTGTATTTCTGCATCAGAGCGATGTCCTTGTCGATGGCTTCGTCAGTGATACGGAACGCGGGGATGACATGGCGCGGGATACCGCCGAGCTGATTCTCACGCTCGTAGATGGTGGTGTCGATGCCTGCGCGGCCGAGGAAGTAAGCAGCTGCGATACCGGTCGGGCCGCCGCCGATGATAGCGACCTTCTTGCCGTCTAACTTTTCGGGTGCCTTGATGGAAGCCATCAGAGCCTCAAAGCCGTTCTTTGCAGCAAGAAGCTTGGTGTCGCGGATCTGCACGGATTCATCATAGAAGTTTCTCGTGCACTTACCCTGGCAGCGATGTGCGCAGATGGTGCCGGTGATGAACGGAAGTGCGTTCTTTTCGGTGATGAGCTTGAGTGCCGGGCCATAGAGTCCCTTTCTGCAAAGCTCAATGTATTCGGGGATGTCCTGCGCGATCGGGCAGCCACCCTTACACGGAGCGGTGAAGCAGTCGATCCAGGGAACCTTCTTGTCGGACTTGCGCTCGGGCAGCGGCTTGATGGGCTTGACATGATGGAAGTTCGAATGGCTGTCAACGGAGAGTGCCTCGATGGCAGCGGAGTCGGTGCCGGCAAATGCCTTGAAGGGGAGATCGTCGACCTTCTCGCACATCTGCTTCAGGCGGTTGTAGCCGCCGGGCTTGAGAATGGTGGTTGCAACGGTGATCGGCCAGATGCCTGCTGCAAACAGCTTATCGCAGTTGAAGAACTCAGCGCCGCCTGCAAAGGAGATACGCATCGTGCCTTTGAATTGCTTGGAAATGCGGTTGCACATTTCAATGGTCAGCGGGAACAGTGCACGGCCGGACATATACATCTCGTCGCCGGGCAGCTCGCCGCGGGTGGTGTCAACGGGGAAGGTGTTGGAGAGCTTCAAACCGAACTCCACACCGTTCTTTGCTGCAAGCTCGCGCAGACGCTCGAACATCGGGACGGCGTCAGCCCACTGCAGGTCTTCGTTGAAGTGATGCTCGTCAAATACGATGTAGTCATAGCCCATCGCGTCGAGCGTTTCTCTTGCGGTCTTGTAGCCGAGAATGGTCGGGTTGCACTTGACAAAGGTGTGAACCTTCTTCTCGCTGATGAGATAGCTTGCAATGCGCTCAATCTCATCGGGCGGGCAGCCGTGCAGGGTGGACAGGGTGATGGAGCCGGAGACCTTCGGGGAGATCTTTGCGATAAAGTCCTTTTCCTCAGGGAACATCTCGGTCAGGACTTCCAGGCATTCCTTGAACTGCGCGGTCTTGGATGCGTCCTTCATGTTTTCAATGTAGGAGTTGACCTTGTCGCCCTTGATGCCTTCCAAGTCGTAGCCGACAGACATATTGAACACGAAGCCGTCGGGATCGCCGAGACCGTAGACCTTGGACAGAACCTTCAAAGCACACCATGCCTTGATATATTCATCCTGTGCCTGCGGGACAGTCAGCTCGGTCGACCATTCCTGGTTGTAGCCTTCATCGTTGGCTAAAATGCAGGGACGGGGAACGCAGACTGCCAGGTCGTGACCGTCCATCTTCTGAACGGTCTTGACTTCAAAGAATCTTGCACCTGCCATGTAGGAGGCGATGATGTTCTGTGCAAGCTGGCTGTTGGGGCCTGCTGCGGGACCGAAGGGCGTTTCGATGGTTTCACCGAAGATGGGCAGCTTCTTGCCCTTGGGGCGGTAGGCGGAATGGACACCGAACAGCTCACCCTCACGGGCATACTCGGTGACGATCCAGTTCATCAGGGATCTAAAGGGAATGGGGTACATTCTTTCGGACATATTGGAAAACCTCCGTATTTTTATTGTGCAGGACCAAGAACGGTCAGGTCAAGCAGCTCATCACAGTCTGCTTCGGCAAGGCGGCGGACATAGTCCTCTGCCTGTTCGCGGGGCATATCCCAGCCCTGCGTGCCGATGACGAGTCTTGTTACGTCCTGAAATTTGGAAAGATAAGCGCCGGTGACATCCGTATAGTTCAGCTCACCGAAGCGGTCGAGGAACAGAATTTTGCACATATCAGCATTCACCGTCGGCAGAGTATTTGCAGCCGTTCAGATCGCCCCAAAGCTTCTTGGATTCTTCGAGGATGTAAGCATTTTCTGCTTCCTCGTCGATGCCGACAAGCTCACGGTCCTTCATCAGCAGCTTGCCGTTGGCAATGGTGGTCATGCACTGGCGGCCGGTCATACCGAAGATCATATGGCCGTCGATGTTGGCGTCGGAGAACGGGGTGAATGGCTTGTAGTCCATGACGATCACGTCAGCGGCAGCGCCGGCTTTGAGAACGCCGAGTTCATCCGGGAAGTACTTTGCACCGATCTTTGCGTTGTTCTTGAACAGCATATCGGTCACTTCGCACCAACCGACATTCGGAAGCTCTGCGTTCTGTCTTTGCGCAATCAGAGCGACCTTGATGGATTCCAGCATATCGTTGGTGTAGGCGTCAGTGCCCAAGCCGAGCAGGATGCCGTTCTTGTAGAGGGGAAGTACCGGGCAGGTGCCGACAGCGTTGCCCATGTTGGATTCGGGATTGTTGACGACCATTGTGCCGGTTTCACGGATCAGGTCAATTTCCTTGTCTGTTACGTGGATGCAATGACCGAGGATGGTCTTTTCACCGAGAATGCCATGATCGCGCAGCCTTTCAACCGGACGTCTGCCGTAGTTCTGAATGGAGTCGTAAACGTCGTTCCAGCCTTCGGAAACGTGGATATGGTAGCCGGTACGGCCGTTGTTGGCTTCGACCATGCGCTCAAAGGTCTTGTCAGAGATGGTGAACAGGGCGTGGCCGCCGAACATGGCTGCAAGCATCGGGTCCTTGTTCTTTTCACATTCGGTGATGAAATCAGCGTTTTCCTTGATGCCCTGCAGGCACTTTTCTTCGCCGTCACGGTCGGAGACTTCGTAGCACAGGCAGGAACGGATGCCGAATTTCTTTGCAGATTCGGCGATTGTGTGCAGTGTGCCGGGAATCTCGCCGTAAGATGCGTGATGGTCAAATACGGTGGTAACACCCTGCTTGATGCAGTCGATGTAAAGGGCATTTGCAGAAGCTCTCGTGCCGCCCATGTAGAGCTTGCGGTCGATTGCCCACCACTGCTTGTCCAGAACATCGTAGAAATTGTCAGCGTTATTGCTCTTGATGGAAAGGCCGCGAGCGAGCGCCGAGTAGATGTGGGTGTGTGCATTGATGAAAGCGGGCATGATCACGCCGCCCTTTGCGTCAATGAATTCCGCATTGGGATATTTTGCTTTCAGATCAGCGGTCGAGCCGACTTCCTTGATTTTGGTGCCGTCAATGACAACACCGCCGTCTTTGATGTAGCCATTGGACGGATCTCTGGTGATGAGTCTGCCGTTTGCGAGTAAATACATAGTTGGAAACCTCCTTTAGTCTTAGCGAAACAAAAAGGAGCCATTTTGACCCTATGTCAAAATAACTCCACTCAAGCAACGCCTAAGTGATAGTTGGAAGCCCGTGCGCGCAGCACTTCGTTACAGCTATCAATCTTTAATTGTACCTTAATTATAAAAGATTATCGGAAAATTTGCAATGCTTCCGGCTTTCTCATTTTCTACAAATTTTCTTTTTCATTTTTCAGCACAATGACAAAAAACAGCGCCGCAGGGTTTTCCTGCGGCGCCGAGAATATCAAAAAATCAGTTCTTTGCGAGATAAGCATCGCAGACAGCCTGTGCGTCATGTGCGAGCTTTTCTTCGTCCACATTGACAAGTCTGCCGCCTTCAACGGTGACCTTGCCGTTGACGATGGTGTAATCAACCGGCTGACGCAGACCAACGGTGCCGAACACGCTCATCGGATCGTAGCAAGCGCCGACCAGCTCTAAGCGGCGGGAATCGACCATGAACAGGTCAGCGCACTTGCCGACCTCCAGAGAGCCGATATCGGTTCTGCCGAGCAGGGAAGCGGAGCCTCTCGTTGCGAGCTTGAGGATGTCATAGCCGGAAGGTGCCTGACGGGAGGAATTCAGACGGTGCAGCAGGTAGCAGATACGGATCTCTTCGAGCAGGTTGCTGCCGTCCTGGGATGCCGAACCGTCAACAGCAAGGCCGACCTTCACGCCGAGGTCAAGCATTTCGGGGATGCGTGCAATGCCGGAGGAAAGCTTCATGTTGGAAACGGGGCAGTGTGCAACGCCGGTGCCGGTTTCGGCAAGGAGCTTGAGCTCTTCGTCGTTGAAGTGGATGCCGTGTGCATACCATACATCGTCGCCGATCCAGCCGAGACGAGCCATGTACTCTAACGGACGGACGCCCTCACGCTCTAACATATAGTTTTCTTCGTCCTTGGTCTCGCACAGATGAGTGTGCAGGCGAACCTTGTACTGACGGGCAAGGATGGCCGACTGACGCAGAAGCTCTGCGGAAACAGAGAACGGGGAGCAGGGAGCCAGTGCCAGAGTGTGCATCGAGCCGAAGGAAGGATCGTGGTATTTTTCGATCAGGCGAACGGAGTCAGCCATGATCTCGTCAACACTCTGCACAACGGAATCGGGAGGCAGGCCGCCGTCCTTCTTGCTCAAATCCATGGAGCCGCGGGAGCAGGCCATACGGATACCGAGTGCAGATGCAGCTTCAAGCTGCGCACCGATGAGGTCACCGGTGTTTGCCGGGAAGACATAGTGATGGTCGAAGCAGGTGGTGCAGCCGTTCTTCATCAGCTCACCCATGCCGCTCATCGAGGACATACGGATCACATCACGGTCGAGGTTCTTCCAAATTTCATACAGAGTCTTCAGCCAGTCAAACAGCTCCATGTTCTGCACCTGCTTGAGGTTGCGGGAGAACTGCTGATACAGATGATGGTGGGTGTTGATGAGGCCGGGGTAGCAGAGCATATGCTCACCGTTGATCACACGGTCGGCAGTATCTGCTAAAGACGGGCCGATGGCGCGGATGACATTGTCCTCGATCAGGATATCGACATTTTTCAGGACGGAGTCGTTGTCGTCACAGGTAACGACGGTGTTGAGATTCTTGATCAGTAAAGTTGACATAATTTCACCTCATACAAAATAGAAGTTTGTGTCCCACGCGGGGATATAGGGATGATGGCGCATATAAACCCGATAATCCGGGTTGATATTCAGTACTTTGCGGGGAATCTCCAAATAGTCTTCGGTGCGGTGGTAGGCTGCAATCAGCATTTTCGGTTTACATAATGCAATCGTTTCCCGGCCGCCCTCGATGGCGGCGCATTCCGCACCCTCAACATCCATTTTAACATAAGAAAACGAACTATGCAAGCCGTCAATTGAAATTGCTAAGGTCGGCGTTCCGTTTTTGCCGATTGCGGATTGCCGACCTGCTGCGGCTTGGAACAAAACCTCACCGTCCCGGTCGGAAACTGCTGCGTGAATACACTTGGCAAACGGGGCATTTTGCGTCAGCTTTTGAAAAGTTTTTCGGTCCGGCTCCACAGCGGTAATGGAGGAATATGAGTTAACATAATTCAAAAATTCCTTAACGGTATCTCCTGTATATGCTCCTAAATCCAAATAATTCTCACTATCTGAAAGCTTCAATATGTTAACATAAGACTCAGAAACAGGAGTTTCAGCTTTTTTCAGATAATCGATTTTTCCGCTGAGCCGATACGAGATCAAGCTATCCAAAACGAGCCTTGATTGCTCATCCGCGAGACGTTCCCGCAAACAATCAAATTCTTCACGGTATTCTTCATAAAAAGACGCAAATTCACCGTCGCCGATCACAGGTGTGTCGGGGCAGTAAAGCTCCTGCTCGGTTGCAACCTGTTCAATGAGAGATATGACCTCCGGCCGCTGCGTTCCGAAGCTGACCAGCACGATCATATCCTTGCGCGTTTCTTTCATTTCTGAATAGGAAAGCACGGGAAACCCGTGATAGAGATTGTGCCTTGCGAATCCGTCAGATGCAAAGACCCCGGAGACCTTGACACCGTATTTCTCACACAGCACGAGGATCTTATCCGCGCCGTTTCCCATGCCGTAAAGGACGATGGGCTTATTTGCAGCTTGTAATACTTTCCAAAGACTTTGTTCTTGCATCGTTTCCTCATATGCCGAGGGCTGTCTCAAAGAAGTTGAGACAGCCCTGTAAGTTTATTTTCCGGCAACGCCCTTGCGTACAAGCGCACGCTTGAGCTTTGCTTCCGTAATTTTCAGATCGGCCTCAGACAGCTTCTTTTCATCCAGCGCGGCCTTTGCCTTTTGGTAGGCGTGTTCTGCACGTTCCTTGTCGATGTTTTCTGCCCATTCAAAGGTGGTGGCAACAAGCTTGACCTCACCCTTGGAAACCGACAGCATCCCGCCGATACAGGCAGCGCGGCGAGTCTTGCCGTCAAGCAGCAGCCGAGCCTCGCCCATGCCGAGGGCGGTCACATAGTCAATGTGATTGGCCAAAATACCGACCTCGCCGTCAATCGTGCGAACGCTCAGGCGTTCTGCTTCGCCGTCATAAATGAGTCCGTCGGGCGTGACGATCTGCAAATGGAATTTCGTCATGGCGTATCACCCTTTTTTGTACTTGGCAACCACATCGTCGATCGTGCCTGCAAACAGGAAGCAGGATTCGGGGATGTCGTCATGCTTGCCCTCGATGATCTCCTTGAAGCCGCGGACGGTCTCTCTCAGGGGAACATATTTGCCCTCGTAGCCGGTGAACTGTTCTGCGACATGGAACGGCTGAGAAAGGAAGCGCTGTACCTTTCTTGCGCGGTTGACGGTCAGCTTGTCTTCCTCGGAAAGCTCGTCCATACCCATGATGGCGATAATGTCCTGCAGCTCCTTGTAACGTTGGAGCATCTTCTGCACGCCGCGAGCGACTTCGTAGTGCTCGTTGCCGACGACCTCAGGGGTCAGAATACGGGAGGTGGAGTTCAGCGGATCAACAGCGGGGTAGATGCCGAGCGAAGCGATACCACGGTCAAGAACGGTGGTCGCGTCTAAGTGCGCGAAGGTGGTGGCGGGAGCGGGGTCTGTCAGGTCGTCCGCAGGCACATAAACTGCCTGAACGGAGGTGATGGAGCCGTTCTTTGTGGAGGTGATACGCTCCTGCAAAGCGCCCATTTCGGTTGCCAGCGTGGGCTGATAACCGACGGCGGACGGCATACGGCCGAGCAGCGCGGAGACCTCGGAGCCTGCCTGCGTGAAGCGGAAGATGTTGTCGATGAATAAAAGCACATCCTGATGCTTCATATCGCGGAAGTATTCCGCCATCGTCAGGCCGGACAGGCCGACACGCATTCTCGCTCCGGGCGGCTCGTTCATCTGACCGTAGACCAGTGCGGTCTTGGAAAGAACGCCGGACTGCTTCATTTCATTGTAGAGGTCATTGCCCTCACGGGTACGTTCGCCGACACCGGAGAAAACGGAATAGCCGTTATGCTCCGTTGCGATGTTGTAAATAAGTTCCTGGATCAGGACAGTCTTGCCGACGCCTGCGCCGCCGAACAGACCGATTTTGCCGCCCTTTGCATAGGGGCAGATCAGGTCAACGACCTTGATGCCTGTCTCAAGAATTTCCGTGGTGGATTCCTGCTCGTCATAGGAGGGAGCAGGACGGTGGATGGGCCAACGCTCCGCTGTGACGGGCGCAGGCTGATTGTCGATGGGTCTGCCGAGCAGGTTGAACATTCTGCCGAGGCATTCCTCGCCGACGGGTACGGTAATGGGCTTTCCGGTGTCGATGGCCTCTAAGCCTCTCTCCAAGCCGTCGGTTGCGTTCATCGCAACACAGCGAACGATGTTGTCGCCGATGTGCTGTGCGACCTCAACGGTGATCTTGTTGCTGCCGCTGAACACTTCGATGGCGTTGAGCAGGGCAGGGAGGTTGCCGTCGTCAAAACGGATGTCGAGGACAGGGCCGATGATCTGAACAACGGTACCGGTATGTTTCGTTGCCATTGCGGTCAACTCCTTTTATCGTGGATTTATTGATCCGAGCCGGCGACGATCTCGGTGATCTCCTGGGTGATCGCACCCTGACGGGCGCGGTTAAACTTCAGACTGAGATCTGCAATCATCTGGTCGGCATTCTTGGTGGCGGAATCCATGGCGGTGCGGCGGGCAGCCTGTTCAGAGGCAACCGATTCAGCCAAAGCACCGTAGATTACGCCGCCTAGGTATTCGGGGATAATAGCGTTGAAAACAGAAACGGGATCCGGCTCATAGGTCGTGAGCAGACCGATCTGATTGTTCTTTTTACTCTTGCCGATGCTGTCAAGCGGGAGCATGGGAAGGGTGGCAGGGGTTTGAGAAAGCATGGAGACAAAATTGGTGTAGCCGAGGATCAGCTCATCAAATTCGCCCTTCAAAAACTCCTTGGAAAGGAGCTTTGCCATGGTGAAACAGTCGCCGATGGTGATGTCGGCTGCTTCCGCATAGGCCTCAGAGACGATCGGAACCTTCCGCAGACGGAAGAACTCCACCGCTTTTTTGCCGATGGGCAAAACGCAGACGTCCTTTCCCTCCATTTGTGCGTAGACCATCTTCAGAATATTGCTGTTGTAACCTCCGGCAAGGCCGCGGTCACCGGCAATGACGATATAGCAGGATTTTTTAACATCACGTTTTTGGGTATAAGGAGAGGAAAAATCCTGAATGTTTCCTGCAATATCAGTGAAGGTGGAATAGAGGGTCTCAAAATAGGGACGGCTTGCAATGGCGCGGTTCTGCGCCTTGCGCAGCTTGGAAGCAGCAACCATTTCCATGGCCTTGGTGATCTGCTTTGTCGATTCCATGCTCTTGATGCGGAGCTTGATATCTTTCATGGATACGCCGGCCATGCTGAATTACCCCTTCCTTAGTTTTTCTTGAGGAAGTCTGCAACATAGCCCTGCAGAGCTTCCTTCAAAGCAGCTTCGGTTTCCTTGTCGAGCTGACGGGTCTTGCGGATCTGCGTCAGCACGTTGTAGTAACGGTCATCCATCCAGCGGTAAAGACCGGCCTCAAAGTTTGCAATGTCGGAAACGGCAATGTCCTTGAGGTAGTCATTGACAACGGCATAGATGATGCAGACCTGATGCGCGACCTCCACAGGGGAGTTGTTGCGCTGCTTCAGGACTTCCACGATGCGTTCGCCCTGCGCCAGTCTGTCCTTGGTGTCCTGATCGAGGTCGGAGCCAAACTGCGCGAAGCTCTGCAGCTCGCGGTACTGTGAATACAAAAGCTTCAGAGAGCCTGCGACCTTTTTCATGGCCTTGATCTGTGCGTTGCCGCCGACACGGGAGACGGAGATACCGGGGTTGACAGCGGGCATGATGCCTGCGTGGAACAGCTCGGTCTCCAGGAAAATCTGACCGTCGGTGATGGAAATGACGTTCGTCGGGATGTAGGCGGAAACGTCACCCGCCTGGGTTTCGATGATGGGAAGGGCAGTCAGAGAGCCGCCGCCGAATTCCGGTGCGATGCGTGCTGCACGCTCCAAAAGACGGGAGTGCAGATAGAAGACGTCGCCGGGATAGGCTTCACGTCCGGGCGGACGGCGGATCAAAAGGGAAATGGCGCGGTAAGCAACTGCGTGCTTGCTCAAGTCGTCATAGACAACGAGCACGTCCTTGCCCTGTGCCATGAAGTATTCGCCCATTGCACAGCCTGCGTAGGGCGCAATGTACTGCATGGGAGCAAGCTCGGAGGCAGTTGCGGAGACAACGATGGTATAATCCATCGCGCCGGCCTTGGTAAAGGTGTTGACGATCTGTGCCACGGTCGAACGCTTCTGACCGATGGAAACATAGATGCAGATGACATCCTTGCCCTTCTGGTTGATGATGGTATCGGTTGCAATGGTCGTTTTGCCGGTCTGACGGTCGCCGATGATGAGCTCACGCTGACCTCGGCCGATCGGGATCATGGAGTCGATCGCCTTGATGCCGGTCTGCAGCGGCTCGGAGACGGAAAGACGCTCAATGATGCCGGGTGCAGGGCTTTCGATGGGACGATATTGAGCCGAATCAATGTGACCCTTGCCGTCGATGGGCTGGCCGAGGGCGTTGACCACGCGGCCGATCAGAGCTTCTCCGACGGGAACGGAAACGACCTTGCCGGTACGCTTGACCGTGTCACCCTCACGGATTCCCGCATCGGAGCCGAGAATGACGACTGAAACAGAGTTTTCCTCTAAGTTCTGCGCCATGCCGAAGCTGCCGTTGGGGAATTCGATCAGCTCATTGACCATGCATTTATCAAGGCCGGTCACACGTGCAATGCCGTCGCCGACAAGGATGACCGTGCCTGTTTCGCTGCGCTCGATCTGAGCGGCATAGTTTTTGATTTCAGAGCGAATGATTTTGGTAATTTCTTCTGGTCTGAGTTCCATGCTCTACCAACTTTCTTAACGATGCTTTTTGCCGGAACGCCGGCACCGCGTCGTGCGGTAAAAGATTACAGGACTGTATCGCCGAGGATTTTTCGAATATCGTCGAGCCTGTGACGGACGGTGCCGTCAAGCTGCTGCCCGTCCATCTCCAGGCGGATGCCGCCGAGAACGGAAGGGTCGATGCGCTCGCACAGGTCGATTTTTTTGCCGGTGGTGCCGGAGAGCTTTTTCAGAAGCTTTTCCCGAAGATCACTAGGCAGGGGAATGGCCGTGACAGCCACAGCCTCCAAAATTCCGGCGTCTTCGTTATAGCGGTGCCGGAAAACTTCTGCACAGCCGTGGAATTCACGGATGTAGCCGCGCTCTGTGAGCAGCATCAGGAAATTCAGCACATAGGGCTGGATTTTTCCGCCGAAGTCGCGCTCTAAAATATCCCGGCGCTCCTGCTTCGGGACGGAAGCGGTCGCAAGCAGCTTCACATAGTCAGCTTCTGCTCCGAAACAGCCGTCGATCACCTGAAGCTCCTTGAGAATCTCGGCCTCCAGGCCATCCTCCTTGGCAAGATCATACAACGCACCGCCGTAATTCTTTGCAGTTTGTGTCATTGCTCGTCACCCATTTTCTGAATGAAGTCGGCAATGAGCGCCGTCTGGTCTTCTTTGCTGATCTCTTTTTCAACAACCTTCTCGGCGATATCCATTGCAATCGTGGAGATATCGTCTTTGACATCGTTGAGTGCCTTTTTCTTTTCAAGCTCAATGTCAGCCGAAGCCTTTTTGCGGATGGCGGCAGCCTCCTGCTTTGCTTCGGAAATGATTTCGGAGCTGCGGGTCTGGGCGCTGGAAGTTGCATCCTTCATGATCTGCGCAGCTTCCGTTTTCGCACCCTCCATCAGACCTTCATAGTCCTTTTTGGCAGCCTGTGCTTTTTCGTCGGCCTCTTCGGCAGAGGTATAGATGCCGTTGATCTCATCCTGACGCTGCTTGATGACCTTTTTGACGGGCTCAAACAGGAAACGCTTGAACAGGTATACCTGGATCAGGAGGTTGCAGAGCTGGGCAACGATCGTCCAAGGAACGACTTCAACAAGATCCTGCACGTTACCGGCGAGGAAAAGAAGTTCCATAGTTGTTCCTCCTTACAGAGATAAAATGCGTTTTTGATCGGCTTATTTCAGCAGGCCGATGAAACTGCCGGGAGCAACGAAGATCAGCAGCAGGCCGATAACGAAGCCGTAAATACCGGTGGTTTCCGCGCAGGCGATACCGAGCAGCATGGTGGAAGAGAAGTCACTCTTCATTTCCGGCTGACGTGCCATGGATTCCAGAGCTTTACCTGCGATGAAGCCTTCGCCGATGCCGGGGCCGAAGCCGGAGATCATTGCAATGCCGGCGCCGATGGCACAGCCCATCAGAACGAGTGCTTTTGCGAGTTCGTACATAGATTTTTCCTCCTAAAACTTGTGTGTAACTTTATTATATTACCGCGTTAGTCTTTTTCAGCCGCTGCGGAAATAAACATCATTGAGAGCATGCAGAAGATAAACGCCTGCATGACACCGCTGAACCAGTCAAAATAGACGGACAAAATTGCGGGAATACCGACATCGAAAATCGGGATGCGGCTCAAAACATCGCCGACCATGCCGGGGATCAGGCTCAGAAGTGCGGCGCTTGCGGCGGCCAGGGCTGCATACAGCAGCGCGCTGATAACGGAGCCGGAAAGGACGTTGCCGAAGTGACGGAAGGACATGGAGACCGGCTTGAACACTTCGCCGAGCACATTGAACGGCGCCATCACAAAGATGGGGTCAAGGAAGCTCTTTCCGTAGCCGAGCAGACCGTTGGTCGCGATCTTGGTTTTCGTAATGAGGAAGAACACGAAGATCGCCCAGCCGAGCTCTGTATTGACATCCGCCGTCGGCGGCTCTAAGCCGAGCAGGGCGGAAAGACTGCAAAATACGGACATTGCGAAGATGCCGCAGATAAACGGAGCATAGTGTTCATACTGCGGACCCATGTTCGACTTGACCATGTTTTCCACGGTGTTGACCACATACTCCGCAATGGTCTGACGCACGGAAACATCCCGCACGCGAAGATCTCTTGTCAGGAAGATGCACAGGCCGGTCAGAACGATCATCACGCCCCAGGTCACAACCAGCGTTGTGGAGATGGGAATTGAACCGAGGTTGACGGTCTTGACCTTGAACCAATCCGTCACAAGGCCGATCACGCCGGCAAGCAGCAGCGCAACGACCCAGGTGCCGATGACGAGGCCTTTGGTCGAAAGGGCAAAGCCGAGTGTGTCGATCATTTTCTTTTTGAAGCCCTTGGAAAGCAGACCCCAAAGTGCCGTCAGCAGAACGGCTAACCCAAAGAGAATGCCGAACAGGACAAAAATATTGACTTTTCCGATTTGGATCGAAAACAGGATTGTTGAACCGTGGATTCTTTCGGCAATATTACCCATTGTCTTCCGGCACCTCCTTTTCTTCCTCGGACATATCTGCCTGATCTAACTGCTCGGGCTTATACATTCCGAACAGCTGCATGAAGAAAATCGTGATTCGCGGGAACAGCAAGCAGACCGCAACCGCGAGAATGCTGACATATTTTTTTAATACAAAGCTGATCACAAGCAGTGCTACGATGCCGAGCATCCGAAGGGAATAGCTCTTGCGCAGCAAAATCGCGCCCTGATCGCCTGCGTTGATCGCGTTTTGCACGCTACGTGCCTGCAAATAGAAGTTGAAGATCGCATAGGCGCTGCCTAAAATGGAGCCGAACGTGATCTTCGGATCATATTTGAAATGGAATCCGAACACAATACCGAGGTAGATCGCATTTGCCGCAATGCAAAGCAAAATCACGCCGACGGCAATGTGCAGGATCTCTTTTTTCAGATTCGGTGACAGCTTCATGGGAAGCTCCTTATCAATCGTGAGAATTAAATGAAGTACGCGGGGGATCATCCTTTGCCTTATCCTGCTTTTTCCGAAATTCCCGGAAATAAGAAGCAGCCGTCGCGCAAAGCACCAATATTCCGATGACGATGGCGACCACCGTGACCCACACGCCGAGCGAAAACCACTTGCGAAGTCCCACACTGAGCCAGATCAGAAGCAGGGGAGGAATGACCAGAGAAAACCCCATTTGGGTGTAGTAGATAAATTCACGAAGACCCTTCATCGGCAGTTTCATGGCTCGCTCCGTTTCCCTCTGGCGCAGAAAATCACAATTTTTTCGCATTATAGATAGTATACTGTTTTCTTCTTAAAATTTCAAGTGAGAAAACAGTTCCGGAAAACTAGATATAGTGCATATTTGACTTGTGAAAAGACAAAATAACGGGAATTTCGTTATTTGCGGAAAAATTTGTGAAGGATAGACAATTTGGGATGATTGTGTTAGAATAAAATACATAAAAAACAGGAGGAGATCTCATGCAATCTGTCTTATCCGCTTATGAGCCCAAAGAGGCTCTGTATTATTTTGAACAGCTCTGTGCCATCCCGCACAGCTCGCGCGATACCAAAGCCATCTCCGACTACTGCGTCCGCTTTGCCGAAGCACGCGGCCTGAAGTACCGTCAGGACGAGAGCAATAATGTGATCATCTGGAAGAACGGCACACCGGGCTATGAAGACCATGCACCTGTGATTTTGCAGGGACACCTGGACATGGTCTGCGAAAAGGATGCAGACTGTGATATTGATTTTTCCAAGGACGGCCTGCGCTTAGATGTCAAGGACGGCAAGCTCTATGCCAAGGGGACGACCCTCGGCGGCGATGACGGCATTGCCGTTGCCTATTGCCTTGCAATTCTTGCATCCGATACCATCGCCCATCCGCCCGTCGAGGCGATCTTCACCGTGGATGAAGAGATCGGAATGCTCGGCGCTGCGGCGATCGACCTTTCCGATATCAGGGGAAGACTTCTTCTCAACATTGACTCCGAGGACGAGGGGATCCTGACCGTTAGCTGCGCCGGCGGCGCAACCTCTACGGTACTGCTTCCTCTGGCACGCAAGAGCGCAAACGGCGTTACATACCGCATCATCGTTGACGGCCTGCAGGGCGGCCATTCGGGCGTCGAAATCAACAAGGGTAGGCTCAACTCCAACAAGCTCATGGCAGAGCTTTTGGACAGTGTTCTTTCCAATGCACCTGCTCGTCTCGTCAGCCTTTCCGGCGGTCAGAAGGACAATGCCATCCCGCGTGCCACCGTTGCCGAGCTGCTGGTAGACGAAACGGCCGTCTCTGATTTTGAGCTTGCTCTTTCCGGTGCAAAAACGGTGCTTCTTGCAGAGCATAAAGACGTGGAAGCAAATCTCCGCGTAAATGCCGAAAACTGCGGAAAGCAGACAAAAAATACTCTTTCCGTGTTGGATTCCCTGCGTGCAGTCAAGCTCCTTAGCAAGCTTCCCAACGGTGTGCAGAAGATGAGCGACAAGATCGAAGGCCTTGTGCAGACCTCTTTGAACATGGGCATTCTTGAGATGGGCGAAACCGAGATGAAAATGACCTTCTCCGTCCGCAGCTCCGTCAATATCGAAAAAGAGGAACTCATCGGCACCCTTCGCAAGATCGCCGCAGATTTCGGCGCTCGATATTCTCAGATGGGAGAGTATCCCGCATGGGAATACTGTGAAGACTCCCGCCTGCGCCCCTTGATGATTGAGGTCTTTGAGGAGCTTTACGGTCACAAGCCCGTTGTTGAGGCCATCCACGCAGGTCTGGAATGCGGCATTCTCTCGGATAAGCTGCCCGGGCTTGACGCAGTCTCCTTCGGTCCCGATATGGAGGACATCCACACCACCCGCGAAAAGCTGAGCTTAGATTCGACAAAGCGCACCTGGGATTATCTGCTTGCAATTCTTGCGCGTCTGTAATTTCATCAAAAAAGACAGAAGCCTGCTTTTGCAGACTTCTGTCTTTTTTTTGTGAGAGTTTTTTTACAGCTCTTTTTTGTTGTATTTTTTTAATCATACGGAGCAACAAGCTCCACGGTATAACCGCGCTCTTGCAGCAGGGAAACAAGGGCGCCATCGCCCAGCACATGGGCTGCACCGACGACCATAAACCCGGTCGTCTTTTCTTTCAGGTATCCCTCGGCAACCTCAAGCATATGGAGGTTGCGGTCGGTGATCATCGCCTTGTTGTAGTTCTCGTACAGCGCCAGCTCTTCCTCCGTCAGCTCCTCCGGTGCATCCTCGGAAACGAGGGAAAGGAGTGCTTCTTCATCCCCGGCGAGCCATGCCTCATACATCCCGGTCAGGGCTGCGACCTCGTCCTCGGCGTGATCGACATATTCCTCCAGCATTATGCACAGCAGCTGCAGATCTAAATTTGCCAAAAGCGTATATTGGAACTCTGCGGATTCGACCTCGCGAATCTCTTTTTCCTCCTTATGCGCTTTTTTCAGCAGTTGGGTGTCGATGCCCTTGTTCGCATCGAGCCCGGCCTGCTCGACGATCGCGTTTTCCGCCAGCGACATCCACATTGCAGGGGTATAAAGATCATAGGCAGGTGCATAAAGCCCCTGTGTCGAAAGATAATCTTTCAGCTTTGTATAGAGCACATTTCCGAGATAATCTTCGGTTTTCATTCCGCTCTCGCACAAAAAAGCCATCATAAGCTGTATCTGTCGATCCATATCCTCCGTCAGCGCAACGGTGTCACATTCCACGGCCAGATAGCTGCTTTCCCGATAGGCATCCATAACAAACCCGGGCAGGGGCTTTGCCCGCTTGTCCGCGGCGTGGATCGAGCCGAACAGGTAAAGCGTTCCGCCGCCTTCCGATGTGACCTTGTATAAAAGCGGCCTGCAAACAAGCTCGGCTTGCTCGGTCACAACGGTTGCAGATTCGGTTACGGTTTCCGTCTGCACAGGCTGCTTTTGCGCGCTGTGGCAGCCGCAAAACAGCAGGCAGAAAAGAAGAAAAATTGCAATGATCCGTTTCATTTTCATCCCCCATTTCCGTTTGCTCAATAATAGCACTGTTTTACCAGATTTTCAACACCGGCGCAAAACAAACACCTGCTTGTTTTTTTGACAAAAATGTGCTAAAATTCAACTAATGTATTAAAGTAAGAGGCAGCTATGTTAAAACGTTATTTCGGCAACAAACAATTCTACAAAATGGCGCTGCTCGTTGCCGTTCCCATTATGATCCAGAACGGCATTACGAACTTTGTCGGTATGCTGGATAATATCATGGTCGGCAAGATCGGAACGATCGAGATGACCGGCGTTTCCATTGCAAATACACTCTTTTTCGTCTTTAATTTGGCAATTTTCGGTGCGATCTCCGGCGCGGGCATCTTTACCGCCCAATTCTACGGCAGCAGCGATAAACAGGGCATGCGCGATACCTTCCGTTTCAAGCTCCTGATCTGCCTGCTGTTAACCGCAGTCGGCGTGGTGATCTATCTGCTGTTCGGCGATAGCCTGATCCGCCACTACCTGAAGGGCGAGGGAGCGCTGACCGACATCGAGGCTAGCTTCCGTGCGGGCAAGGAATATTCGCTTGTCATGCTTTTCGGCCTGCTGCCGTTTGCCATTGTCCAGTGCTATTCCGGCACCCTCCGCGAGACCGGGCAGACGGTTGTTCCGATGACAGCCGGCATTGTATCTGTCTGTATCAATCTGATCCTGAATTACATCCTGATTTTCGGCCATTTCGGTGCGCCGAGGCTCGGCGTTCGCGGTGCGGCGATCGCAACCGTCATTTCCCGCTTTGCAGAGCTTCTGATCGTCGCTCTATGGACGGCAGGCCATAAGCAAAAAGCGTCGTTTATCGAAGGGGCATTCCGTTCTATGCGGATTCCCGCCCTGCTGTTCGGGCGAATCGTCCGGAAGGGTCTGCCGCTTCTGATCAACGAAACGCTTTGGTCGGGCGGCATGGCACTTTTGGTGCAGTGCTATTCCCTGCGCAGCTATAATGTCATTTCTGCCACCAATATCAGCAACACCCTGACCAATGTCTTCAGTGTTGCCTTTATCGCAATGGGCAACGCCATCGGTATCATCGTCGGTCAGCAGCTCGGGGCAGGGGAAACGGAAAAAGCCAGGGATACCGACCGAAAGCTGATCGTGTTTTCCATGCTGCTCACCGTCGTCATCGCGGCGATCTCGGTTTCGTTTGCATGGGCCTTCCCGAAAATTTACAACACCTCTACGGACATCCGTCATCTTGCCACGCAGCTTATCTTAGTCTACGCAGCGGTGATGCCGCTCAACTGCTTTGTCAATGCGGCCTATTTTACCATGCGCAGCGGCGGAAAAACCCTTATCACATTCTTATTTGACAGCTTCTATGTTTGGGCTGTCAGCGTCCCGGCGGCCTATCTGCTGGTGCATTTTACCGCGCTTCCGATTATCCCGCTCTATGCGATCGTCAACGGTCTTGACCTTCTGAAATGTATCGTCGGCTATGTACTGATTAAGCGGGGCGTGTGGGTCAACAATATCGTATCAAATCAGGTGAATGCTGAATGACAACAAAGCAATATCAGAAAAAATCAATTCTGGGGATCTTTTTCTCCTTTTTTAAGCCGCACAGGAAGCTTTTTGCGGTAGATATGTTCTGCGCATTGATCGTTGCTGCGGTCGACCTGACCTTCCCGCTCATTACGCGCTACTCTTTGAACGACCTTCTCCCGAGGGAACACTATAAAGTCTTCTTCGTTATTATGGCAGCCATGGTCGCGGCGTATTTTCTGCGTTCTTTCTTGCAATTTATCATCGCCTACTGGGGACATACCTTCGGCATTCGCGTCGAGGCAGACATCCGCAGGGCGCTGTTCGGCCATCTGCAGGAGCTTGGCTTTGACTACTATGATCGCAACCGCACCGGCCAGCTCATGAGCAGACTGACCTCTGACCTTTTTGATATCACGGAGCTTGCCCACCACGGCCCGGAGGATTTGGTGACCTCAGCGCTTACCATTATCGGCGCGATGATTGTCATGTTCCTTGTTCAGTGGCGCCTTGCTCTGATCGTTTGCATCATGTTCCCGATCTGCCTGTCGCTTGTCATTTTCCGCAGACGGAAAATGAGCAAGGTCTCCAAAATGGTCAAGCAGCGAACTGCGGCTATCAATGCTGACATCGAGTCCTCGCTTTCAGGCGTGCGCACGGCAAAGGCATTTACGAATGAAGATTCCGAGCTGCACAAGTTTGAAAAATCCAACGATCAGTTCAAGGTTTCCAAGCGGGAGTTCCATAAGGAAATGGGTCTGTTCCACGCAACCATGGAATTCTTCACCTGCATCCTCTCCGTGATTGTGATCGGCGTCGGTGGGTACATCATTATGAAAGGCCGTGCAAAGCTGAATGCGGTCGATCTTCTGACGTTCAGTATGTATATTGCGACCTTCGTCACGCCCATCCGCAAGATCGCCATGATGTCCGAGCTCTTTGCCAGCGGCTTTGCAGGCCTGAGCCGCTTTGCAGACATCATGCGTACCGAGCCTTCCATTCAGGATGCACCGGATGCCCGGGAGCTTACGGATGTTTTCGGTAAAATCGATGTGGAAAACGTCAGCTTCGCCTATGAGGGCGACCCGGATGTTTTGCACGATGTTTCTCTCCATGTGGAAGCCGGGCAGACGGTTGCCGTTGTCGGTGCCTCCGGCGGCGGTAAAACGACGCTCTGCCAGCTCATTCCGCGCTTTTATGAGGTCACGGACGGCACTATCAAAATTGACGGCAGAGATGTGCGTACGGTGACGCAGCGATCACTGCGCGCCAATATCGGCATTGTGCAGCAGGACGTTTTCCTCTTTGCCGATACGATCTTTGAAAACATCCGCTACGGCAAGCCCGATGCCTCCATGGAGGAGGTCATCGAGGCGGCAAAGAAGGCGGAGATCTACGAGGATATTCTTCAAATGCCCGAGGGCTTCGATACCTATGTCGGCGAACGCGGAACCCTTCTTTCCGGCGGGCAGAAGCAGCGCATTTCCATTGCGCGCATCTTCCTGAAAAACCCGTCCATTCTCATTCTTGATGAGGCGACCTCGGCGCTTGATTCCGTGACCGAGGCGAAGATCCAAAGAGCCTTTGATGCCCTTGCCAAGGGACGCACGACCCTCATCATTGCGCATCGGCTTTCCACCGTCCGCAATGCAGACAGAATCATCGTGGTCGAAGAGGGCGTCATCAAAGAAAACGGCACCCATTCTGAGCTTCTTGCACTCGATGGCATCTATGCCGCCCTGTGCCGGACACAGCAGTTGCAGCAATAATTGTAAATATTCGAAAAAATCTTTCGAAAATAAACAAAAAAACAAAACAAAAGATTGCTATTTCACGGGGAACGTGGTAAATTAGTAGGGCTATGCTGCGTAGCATATTCATTTTGCGCTTTTGCGCCTTAGCGGACAAAGTTCCTCTGCTTTTTCGGCGCATATGATAGAACAATGAAACACAAGGAGTTTTCGTTTTGAAGAATCAAGTGATTGAACCCGCGATCCGACATTTTCAGGTCGAAGGAACGCCGGTATCCTGCGAAACCTACGGCTGCGGCCATATCAACCTTACATACATGGTAAAAACCGATGCAGGCAAGGAATACATCCTTCAGCGTATCAACAAGTATGTGTTTTCCGACCCGAAGGCAGTTATGGAAAATGTCGGTGCCATCACGCAGTATCTGCGTGAGCGCGTGGAAGATCCCCGCGAGGCGCTCAACTTTATTCCTGCCGAGGACGGCGTATACTACTATGTCGATGAAGCAGAGGAGTACTGGCGCTGCTATGAATTCGCAGACGGCGTTTGCCTGGAAACGCCCGAAACCGATTCCGACTTCTATGAGAGTGCGATCGCCTTCGGCAGATTCCAGAATCTTCTGTCCGATTTCCCGGCAGATACGCTCCATGAAACCATTCCGGAATTCCACAACACGGTCGACCGCTACCGCATTTTCCATGAAGCACTGGAAAAGGACGCCTGTGGCCGTGCAAAGGACATCAAAAAGGACATCTCCTTTGTCCTGACCCGTGAGGTCGAGGCAGGCACCCTGCAGGGAATGTTAGAGAAGGGTCTGCTTCCGCTCCGCGTGACCCACAATGATACGAAGCTCAACAATGTCCTTCTGGATAAGCAGACCCGCAAGGCGCTCTGCGTTTTAGACTTAGACACCGTTATGCCCGGTCTCAGCCTGTTCGATTTTGGCGATTCCATCCGCTTCGGCGCAGCAACGGCTGCCGAGGATGAAAAAGACCTGTCCAAGATGACGCTGAACCTCAAGCTCTTTGAGATATACACCCGCGGCTTTATGACTGCCTGCCCGAGCCTGACCCCGAAGGAAATCGAAATGCTCCCCATGGGTGCAAAGATCATCACGTTAGAGCTTGCCGTTCGTTTCCTCACCGACTACCTCAACGGCGATCTCTACTTCAAGACCGACTATCCCGATCACAATCTTGTCCGTGCGCGCAGCCAGATGAAGCTGGTCGCCGACATGGAGAGCAAGTGGATGCAGATGAAAGATATCGTTGCGCGGGTTGCTGCCAACGGTTGAGAGTCGAACCCAAGCCGGTTTTCACGGGCATTGCTTTGCTGATGCTTCGGAAAAGGCTTGAAAATCAACGGTTAAGAGGATGCTATGAACTACTTAGGAATTGAATTCAACGTCAAAAATATGCCGGAGCTTGATCCCGGCTTTATCCCGTTCGGCCCGTGGATGGAAGCCTACCTGGCAGGGGCAAGCAAGCCCATCTCCATCGCCGTCGAGCGTGACCAGGGCAAGATCTCCGTTCGCCATGCAAAGCTCTACGGCACACCTGAAATGAAGGAAGCAGACTTCCGCTTTGTCGAGCGCTATGTCAAGTTTCTGCTGTGGTCGATCGGCGGCTTCCGCGTCTATATCCTCGGCGCAAGCGAAATCGCACAGCGTCTGAAAAAGGCATATGTCTACTTTGAAAACGGCGACGGCGAGAACGGCGAACGCTGGTTTGACGTTCAGTTTATGTCCGATGTCTACGAAAACGGCTTTGAGATCATCGACTGCACGGAAGAGACCTTCCCACAGGAAAATGACGCCTCCGTTTCCGTCGGCGGCCATATGGATGGCTGCCGTATCGGCTTTGATGCCGGTGGCTCCGACCGCAAGGTTTCCGCTGTCGTTGACGGCGAGACCGTCTATTCCGAGGAGGTCGTCTGGCATCCCAAGACACAGGCGGATCCTCAGTACCACTATGATGAAATCGTTGCAGCTTTCAAGACTGCCGCGTCCAAAATGCCCCGCGTTGACGGCATCGGCGTTTCCTCTGCCGGTGTATTCATCGGCAATGCACCGATGGTCTCGTCCCTGTTTATCAAGGTCCCGAGAGAAAAGGAAGTCCGTAAGCTCGTCCATACCATTTTTGACCGCGCAGCCACCGAGATCGGTGACGGCAATGTACCCATCGTTGTTGCAAATGACGGCGATGTGACCGCGCTTGCCGGTGCCATGGGCATGGAAGCAACTGCCGTCATGGGCATGGCCATGGGCACGAGTGAGGCTGTCGGCTATGTTGACCGAAAGGGCAATGTTCTCGGCTGGTTCAATGAGCTTGCCTTTGCACCGGTTGACCTTTCCGAGCAGGCCATGATGGATGAATGGTCGTATGACATCGGCGTCGGCTGCAAGTATTTCTCGCAGGATGCCGTTATCAAACTGGCACCTGCTGCCGGTATTGAGCTTGATGAAAGCCTGACCCCCGCCGAGAAGCTGAAAGCCGTTCAGAATCTCATGGAAGCAGATGATGCGCGTGCCATCCGCATTTTCCGCTCCATCGGCTGCTATCTGGCGCATACGATGAACCTTTACAGCCAGTTCTATGATGTAGAATACATGATGGTCTTAGGCCGTGTCATGTCCGGCAAGGGCGGCGATACCATCCTTGCCGAGTGCAACCGTATCATGGAAGAGGAATATCCCGCACTGTTTGCAAAGATGACGGTCATGCTGCCCGATGAAAAGACCCGCAGAGTCGGCCAGTCTGTCGCTGCCGCGTCTTTGCCTGAATCGAAATAAAATAAATAGCTGTTGCAGAGCTCCTTTGCAACAGCTATTTTCCGTACGGAGGTAAACTATGTTATTCAAAAACGCAAACATTTTTACAGAGAATTTCCGCTTCGTCAAGGGCAGCTTTGAAGTAGAAGACGGAAAGTTCATCAAGATCTATGAGGGCGTCAACTCTCTGCCCGGCATCGATTTAGAAGGCGCGACGGTCATTCCCGGCCTGATTGATGTCCATAATCACGGCAATTCCAACGCCGACTTCTCGGACGGTGACTACGATGGCCTGAAAAAGATGGCGGACTATCTCGGAAAAAACGGCATCACATCCTTTGCACCCGCATCCATGACGCTTCCGTATGATGTGCTGGAAAAGGCGTTTGCAACGGCAAAGCAGCTCCGCAAGGAAGCCCCCGAGGGATCTTCCAAGCTCAAGGGCATTCAGATGGAAGGCCCTTTCTTTTCCGAAAAGAAAAAGGGCGCACAGAACGGCGCTTATCTGCGTGAGCCGGATTTTGAAGCCTTCAAAAAGCTCTATGATGGCTGTGACGGTTTGGTCCGCATTGTTGACTTAGCACCCGAGCTTCCGGGCAGTGTCGAGTTTGTCAAGCAGGCAAAGGAGCTTTGTACGGTCTCCATCGCCCATACCGACGCTTCCTATGACGAAGCCAAGGCTGCCATCGATGCCGGCGCGACCCATCTGACCCACCTGTATAATGCCATGCCTCCCATCCATCACCGTAAGCCCGGTGTCATCGGCGCAGGTGCGGAGAATCAAGCTGTCCGTGCAGAGATCATCTGTGACGGCATCCATGTTCATCCTGCCTCCATCCGACTGGCGTTCTCTATGTTCGGGGCTTCTAGGATGATCCTTATCTCCGATGCGCTTCGCTGCTGCGGCATGCCCGACGGCAAATATGAGCTCGGCGGTCAGGATGTCTACCTCAAGGGCAAGACCTGCACGCTCATTGACGGCACACTTGCCGGCTCCGTAACGAACCTCTTTGACTGCATGAAAAACGCCATTTCCTTCGGTATCGCACCGGAAGACGCCGTCCGCGCTGCCTCCTATAACCCCGCCTGCGCTTTGGGCGTAGAAAAAGAGGTCGGCTCCATCTCTGTCGGCAAGGAAGCGGATTTTATCGTCTGCGACGGCGATTTCAACCGCAAAGCAGTCTATATCAACGGTAAGATTGTAAAATAACACCTGTAAGGGGTAGAAAAAGATGACCTTTACGAGCATAAAGTTTCTTCTCTTTCTCGCAATATTTCTGATCGTCTACGCGGCAACGCCGGCACGCTTCCGACAGTATACGCTCCTGCTCGGAAGCCTTGTTTTTGCTGTGTTCGGAAGCTGGCTTTCGGCGCTGATCTGTGTGCTGTTTGCCGTGTTCAGCTTCATTTTCGGCGGGCTCATTTCCGGGCAGAGGGACAAGAATAAGCGCAGGCTGTATCTTTTGATCGGCGTTGCAGGCAATGCTGTTGCGCTGGTTTGCTTCAAGGCATTTTCCTATCTGCCGCTCGGCGTCAGCTACTATACCTTTTCCTGCATCGCATACATCGTTGATGTCTATCGCAGAACAATTCCCGCAGAGAACAATCCTGCGGCCTTTGCTGCCTTTGTTACGATGTTTCCGAAGCTCCAGCAAGGCCCCATCACACGCTATGAAGAGGTCAGCCAAAATCTGATGGCTCCGCGCGTGAGCTGGCGCGGTATTCAGGCAGGACTTGAATCCTTCGTCCTCGGCTTTTGCCTGAAGGTACTGCTTGCGGATAAGCTCGGCGGGCTTTGGGGTGAGCTGGAAATGCACGGCTTTCAGAATCTATCTATGCCGCTTGCATGGCTGGGTATCATCACCTTCAGTATGCAGCTGTATTTGGAGTGGCAGAGCTATACCTTTATGGCGCTCGGCATCGGCAAAATGCTCGGCTTCAACCTGCCGAACAACTTTAATTATCCCTATCTTGCCAAGACGATCGGTGAATTCTATCGCCGCTGGCACATGACCCTCATGCGTTGGTTCAAGGATTACATTTATATCCCGCTCGGCGGCAGCCGAAAGGGAATGGTACGAACGTTCCTCAATATTCTGATCGTCTGGTTCATCACCTCCGTCTGGCACGGATTCGGTTGGAACTTCCTGCTGTGGGGCATGGGGCTTGGCGTTCTGATCGTGCTTGAAAAGCTCTTTTTGGGCAAGCTCATGGACAAGCTCAAGATCCTGCCGCATCTGTATGTAATTTTCTTCATCGTCCTGAGTTGGTGCTGCTTCAAGGTCACGGATATCCATAATCTCGGTGTCTATTTCGGCCGACTCTTCCCGATGTTCGGCGGCTCTGCAAGCCGCTATCAGGTCGGCATCGGCCAGTACAGCGGCATTTGGCCGTACCTACTTGCAGGCGTCCTGTTTTGCTTCCCGATCCCGGAAAACATCGTTCGCAGATTCGGCAAGACCTGGCCGGGCGCGATCATCCTGTCAGTCCTGTTTTGGTGGGCAGTGTATACCGTGCAAAAGTCCGGCAGTATGCCGCTTGCTTATGCGGGTTTCTGAAAGGGCAGGTGAAACAGCATGAACGGAACAAAAGTCAGAAAAAAGAAAACCACATTTTGGAAGGCCTGCCCACTGCTGATCAGCCTGGTCGTTTTCGGAATCGGCTTTCTCATTTTGAATTCCTTCAGAGAAGAAGAACCGGAGAAAAAGGTCAAAAAGCCGGTTCCGTATTATATGCAGAATGGAGCGTCCAGCGCAGAAAGCACCCCGGCGCAGCAGGAAACGGAGCAACCTCCGGAGCAGACAGAGCCGATGCCCTCGGAGCCCTCAGAACCTACCCCAAAAGAGTTTTGCCAAGTCGGAGAGCATTATTTTGACGATGCACTCTTTATCGGCAATTCCCGCACAAAATGGTTCGGCTATTATCAGCCGCTTGGTGAGGCAACCTATTACGGCGTCGATATGATGACCATCTATGACGTCCTCGATAATACCGATACCGTCAACGGTTACACGGGCGTTTACAGCGTGCTTGCCGCAAAGCATTACGGCAAGGTCTATCTGTGCTTCGGTATCAATGAGTGCGGTTTCTCCAACGAGAGCTTCATGGAAAGCTATCAGGAGCTGATCGATACTGTGCGCTATTATCAGCCGGATGCCTTGATTTTCGTCCAGTCGATCATGTATACCACGCGGGAAAGAGCAGAAAAGGAGCCGGTGTTTAACACCTCTGTGATCTCGAATAAAAATGAAGCGATCTCGGAGCTGGATAACGGCACGGATATTTTCTATCTCGATGTCAACGAGTTTGTCGATGACGGCACAGGCTATATGAAGGCAGAATACTCCGGCGACGGCGCACACCTGTACCCGCAGTATTATGAGCTCTACCGCGATTATATCCTTGCCCATGGCATCGTGGATAAAGACCACCCCGCAATCGCCCCGAAGAATTAAATGAACACAAACACAGGCGGCAGTCCGAACTCTCTCGGCCTGCCGCCTAATTGATATATCCGCCAGTAGCGGGCACTGAACTGGAGCCTATATGAAGTATAGTTAGAAGCTTGTCATAATAAGAATTGCGCAGGTTTGCAGATCACTGCAAATACCGCTGACACCGGAATCAATAAGACGGTTGTTTTCGTCGAACACCATCCATACTTCTAAAGCTCTTTCGTTATATTCTGTCAGATACGGTATATCGGGATTCATCATAGTGTCGCCGGATATTACAGCATAATATAAGAAGTTTATATCTACAGAACTGGCAATCTGACTCTTTGTAATAAGACCTTTTTCGATTGCTTCTTCGCCGGTGTAATAGGTGACATAATAGCTGTCCATCGTCGAATTGACTAATTCACCGACCGAAATTGAGAACGGATCATTATAGTATTTTACTTTTGACAGTGCATCATTCAAATCATCCTTTGAAACAACAGGGCGAGGCAGTTTTTCAAGAGGTTCGGTATGGGTATCACCGCATTTTGTACAAGTATAAGTAATTTCACCCTCTTCGTCATAGGTGGCAGCCTTTGTGATTTCTGAAGAATAAGTGTGCTCACAAGATTCGGGATTGACCCTCGATTCATTTTCTGCTTTACAGGCAGCAAATGAGAATACAATTAGTAGAACAATTATTATACTGGTTATTCTTTTCATGTATGTATCTCCTTTTTAAATATGTTTGCTTTTATTGACAATAATGCGATACGATAGTCGGTTTTTCACCTCCGAAAATAAAAAAGTGCGCAGCCGAAGCTGCGCACGAAAAATACACAGCTCCGATTGCTGCCACACAACTTCCAAGCCATACGAACAAGTATGCGGAAATGAGCGTGTATTTTTACCAAAGGTATAAAAATACACACTTGTTCTACGGCTCATATAAAGTTGTGTGGCAAGAAAAGTATAGCACAGTTTTCGGAGGTGTGCAAGTAAAAAACAACGAAAAAAACAGGAGCCTGCGCTTACAGACTCCTGTTTTCTGTACATATTTCGATTTATTCCGGCGGATAGACAGCCGATTCGCTGACGGTGCGGAAGGCGTCGTTCGTCTCTGCATAGACAGCGCGAAGATTGTCGAGCATGGATTCCAGCTGGCGCAGATTTGCCTGCACGGTAGCCGCCATCACATCCATGTCCTGATGGGTGTCGGTCAGCTTCACGGTGGACTGCTCAAACACATTTGCGATCTGATCGTAAACGGCATTGGCGCGCTCTCTTGCGATACGCTCGGTCATTTCAGCGCGGCGATAAGCGGTCAGCTCCATCTGTGCCACATCCTCGCGCGGCTCCGGCGGCGTCTGCTCAACGGTCGGGGTGATGGGGCAGTCCAAGGGATCGGCGGGAGCGTTTTCCTCGGTGGGTGCCTCAAAATCGAAGATATCTTCAATTTCGGGTGCGGTTTCTTTCTCGGGAACTGCGGCTGTCGCATTGGAAAGCAGCTCATGCAGACGGGCATTTTCCTCCGTCATGACCTGCAATGCGTCCTGCGTCTGCTTGAGGTCTTCCTGCAAGCGTTCGATCTCGCCGTCTTTTTTTCTGAGCTCCTGCTCATGCATCTGTGTATTCTGCTCCATAAAGCGCACAACATCCTCGCGGTTGAAGCCGTGAAGAGCGCTTCTGAAATTCTGTACCATGAAAAATCCCTCACAATCGGTCGATTTTGTTCATTATAGCACGACTTGTCAAGAACAACAAGCAAATTCGGGCAAATTGTGTCGGTTTTGCGCCGGAAATATCTTCCTTATCTCAAAACGGCGTTGAGTTTTTCGGCCAAGGCCTTGAGAACGCTTTCCATAACGGGGTCGATGTCGGCGTCTGTCAGGGTGTGGTCATCGCTGCGCAGCACGAGGCTGAATGCGGTAGACTTCTTGCCCTCGGGGATGCCGGTGCCGCGGTAGATATCAAAGAGGTTGATACCCTTGAGAAGCTTTCCGGCAGCAGACTTGATGCACCCTTCCAGTGCCGCAACGGTGACCGCTTCATCACAGACAACGGCAAGGTCACGTGCAACGGACGGGAACTTCGGAAGTGCCTTGAAGGTGCGTTCGTCGGCAAGCTCGCTTTGCAGCTCGGTAAAGTCGAGCTCCGCTACGAAGATTTCATCGGAAATGCCGTAATTTTGCGCCACCAGAGGATGGATCTGACCGAGGATGCCATACTGCTTGCCGTCAATCATCAAAGCGGCACAGCGGCCGGGATGATAGCTCGGATGGTCGGTGATGGCAACATATTCATGCTCCTTGACATTAAGTGCGTCCAGCAGAGCCTCCACCTCACCCTTGAGGGAGAAGAAGGTCTCCTTTGCACCGTAGGAGCCGAGCAGGAAGCGCTTGGGTTCTTCGGGAAGAGGCTCGCCGTCCTTGGGAAGGTAAATCTTTGCCAGCTCATAAAGCTTTGCAGACTTATTGTGATGTGCATAGTTGCGACTCAAAATATCCAGCAGGGAGGGCAGGGCGATGGTACGCATGACCGAGGTGTCCTCGCCGAGCGGATTTTGAATCTTGATGGTGTTGCGCAGGGGAGAATCGGCAGGAACTCTCACCATGTCGAAGATGCTCGGGGAGACGAACGAATAGGTGATGATCTCATTGAAGCCGAGGGCTCTTGCCGTAGCGCCTGCGGCATTTTCCAAAAGCTGGGACTTAGAGTAGCCGCCGCGGGTCGTTGCACCGCGCATGAGGGTGGTTTCAATTTCGTTGTAGCCGTAGAAGCGGCCGACTTCTTCTGCAATGTCAGCCATTCTGCGCAGGTCGGGACGCCAGGACGGGACCTTGATCGTCATGCCTTCCACGGGGACTTCCTCGCGGCGCAGATATTCGATCATATCTTCAGTGGAGATGTTTGTGCCGAGCAGGGCGTTGATCTTTTCAGGCTCCAGGGGCATTTCGTAAGGTTCGGGAACATAGTTGATCACATCGATGATGCCGTCGAGCACTTCGCCTGCTCCGAGCAGCTCTACGAGCTCACACGCACGGTTGACAGCGGGCAGGGTCAGCATCGGGTCAATGTTCTTTTCGAATTTTGCCGAAGAATCGGTACGCATACCGAGGGCGAGCGCAGTTTTACGGATGGAGGTACCGTCAAAGTTTGCGGATTCGAACACAACATCCACGGTGTCGTCTGCGATCTCGGAATTTTCGCCGCCCATGACACCGGCAAGACCCACAGGGCGGGTCTCGTCTGCGATAACGAGCATATCGGGGGTAAGCGCACGGACATTGCCGTCGAGCGTGGTCAGCTCCTTGTCTTCACCTGCGCGGCGGACAATAATCTTGACGCCCTTGACATAGCGGTAGTCAAATGCGTGCATCGGCTGGCCGTATTCGACCATGACATAGTTCGTGATGTCAACGATGTTGTTGATCGGGCGGATGCCTGCCGAGCGCAGACGCTGACGCAGCCACTTGGGAGACGGCTCGATTTTAACATTGCGTACCATCTTTGCGCAGTAGCGCTTGCAAAGGTCGTCCGCTTCGACTTCCACATCCAGCAGCTCGAAAAGATTACCCTTGCCGCCGCCTTTCACGACCGGCTCATGGTGCTTCATCGGAACATTGAACGCAGCTGCGGTCTCACGTGCCAGGCCGAGCAGGCTGTAGCAGTCGGGGCGGTTGTTGGTGATTTCAAACTCAACGATGGTGTCGTTATTGCCGATGACCTCGTTGATGTCCTGACCGACATGGCAGTCCTCGTCATTGAGGATCCAGATGCCGTCGGCATAAGCGCCGGGGACATCGTTCTGCGTCAGACCGAGCTCTGCAAAGGAGCATAGCATACCACAGGAAAGCACACCGCGGAGCTTGCCCTTGGTGATATGAACGCCGCCGGGCAGGTAACTGTTATGCAGGCAGGCGGGAACAAGGTCACCCTCATGGACGTTCTGCGCGCCGGTGACGATCTGCACGGGCTCGTTTTCTCCGATGTCGATCTGACAGACCCACATATGGTCGGAATTTTCGTGGCGGACAATGGATAAGACCTTACCGACAACGACATTCTTGATCTCGTCGTCCATCCGGGCATAGGATTCTACCTTCTGACCGGCGATGGTCATGATTTCAGCATATTCACGGTCTGTGGCTTCGATGTCCACAAACTCTTTGAGCCATTTTCTCGAAATATTCATACTTTAACCCTCCTCAGAACTGCTCCAGGAACCGAACATCGTTCTCAAAAATCAAACGAAGGTCGGAAATCCGGAAGCGGCGCATTGCCATACGCTCCAGGCCGATGCCGAAGGCGAAGCCCGAATAGACCTCGGGGTCAATGCCGCAGTTTTCCAAAACCTTCGGATGCACCATGCCGGCACCGAGCAGCTCGATCCAGCCTTCACCCTTACAGGTGGGGCAGCCTGCACCGTGGCACTTGAAGCACTGCACGTCAACCTCACAGCTCGGTTCAGTGAACGGGAAGTGGTGCGGACGGAAGCGGGTCACGGCATCCTCGCCGTAGAGAGACTTGACCAGTGTGACGAGCGTGCCCTTGAGGTCAGCCATCGTGATGCCCTTGTCGATGACAAGGCCTTCGATCTGATGGAACATCGGGGAGTGGGTCGCATCGACCTCGTCCTTGCGGTAGACGCGGCCGGGAGCCAGCACGCGGATGGGAGGATTCTTGATCGCCTCCATTGCGCGGATCTGCATCGGGGAAGTCTGCGTGCGCAGAAGCACGGAGTCGTCATCTGTGATATAGAACGTATCACTGCGGTCTCTTGCCGGATGGCCTTCTTCGGTGTTGAGCTTGGTGAAGTTGTATTCTGCAAGCTCGACTTCGGGACCCTCTAAGATCTGGAAGCCCATGCCGATGAAGATTTCCTTTGCCTCGTCAAGCGCCTTGTTCATCGGGTGCTTGTGGCCGAGGGAAACGGGATCGCCGGGGATGGTGATGTCAATGGCTTCGGCCTTGAGCTTTTCCTCAAGCGCCTTTGCCTTCAGCTCAACCTTGCGCGCCTCTAACTTCTTTTCGATGTCGGCGCGGACATTGTTTGCAAGCTGACCCATGACGGGGCGTTCTTCTGCCGACAGGCCGCCCATCTGCTTCAAAACGGCGGTCAATTCGCCCTTTTTGCCGAGCAGCTGAACGCGCAGCGCCTCTAACTCATTGGAATCCTGCGCGGCATCCAATGCGTCCAGCGCGCGAACTCTGATTTGTTCAAGCATTTCTTTCATAAACAATAGAATCTCCTTCTGAATAAAATCCGAAATAAAAAAAGCCCTCCGTCCACAAAAGGGGACGAAAGACTGCTCTTCCGCGGTACCACCCGCAATTCGCCAAACGGCGCGCTTAATACCTTTAACGGAGTGACCCGGCACACCCTACTGAAAGTTCAGGCGGCAGCTCCCGGGAGAAGGCCCTCATTCCACGGCAGGCGGATCACAGCATCCCGCCCTCTCTGCAGCCGTTTTTTCGAAAATCAGACAGCCCGATCATCGCATTTCCATATCGAGTTATATTTTATCATATTTTCTGCTGACTTGCAAGGAAAATCTGCAGTATATGTTTTCTTTTTCTATCTACGAGGTCAATCACTGTGGGAATCGTTTTTGTGTTGACATTTTAACAATCTAGAAGATATAATACATTATATCATATGAGTTGTTGTGTAAAATTGCAAACGACATACAGATTGGAGTGAGACACATTGTCAAATGTAGTCTTTGTAACACCGAATTATTCCGAATCCTACCGTTCTGAACCGATTGGAACGCTGATCCTTGCAACGATCCTCAGAAAGGCCGGGATCGAGAGCGAAATTGTTCACCTCAGATGGGACTGTGACGCTGAAGATCAGGGCGCAGGTCAGCTGGAATCCTTTTTACAGACCATGGAAGCGTGCATTCTTGAAACGGGTGCTTCCATCGTTTCATTTTATACCAGATGTGATATGTACCATCTGGAAATCAAGCTTGCTCAGCGCCTGAAAGAGAATCACCCGAACCTCTATATCATTTTTGGCGGGCCGCAGTCTGATCTCTGCGCAGAAGACACCTTACAGAATCTTCCCTGGATCGACTATATTTGCCGCGGAGAGGGTGAAACGACCGTCGTGCCGTTTTTCCGGTCATTGCTTGAAGGCAAACCAGACGAGACAATCCAAGGACTTGCGTTTATGCGTGACGGACGTCTGGTGATCAACGAGCGTCCGCCTATGATTGACGATCTCGACAGTTTGCCAACGATTGACTTCTCACTGATGAAGGCAGGCAAAAACCGTAAGAAAACCTTCTCTGTCGATGTCGGCAGAGGGTGTCCGTTCGCCTGCACTTATTGTAGCACAAAGAGCTTTTGGCATCAGCATTACCGCCTGAAAAGCGCGGAGCGTATTGTCGAAGAAATCAAAACGCTGCACGAGCAGTTCGGTGCCAACCGGTTCATCTTTGAGCACGATATGTTTACGATGAACAAGATAAAGGTTCTGAAAATCTGCAAGATGATCAAAGAACTGGATTTCCCGATTACGTGGTACTGCAGTGCAAGAATGGATTGCATTGACGAAGAGCTGATCGATGCAATGCACGATGCAGGTATGACGAACATCTTTTTCGGTGTCGAAACCGGCTCTCCGAGAATGCAGAAACTTGTCAACAAAAATCTAAAACTTGATGAAATTGCGGAACGGCTTGCTTCCATCTGCAGCAAGGGAATTTCCGTTGTTACATCATTCATTTACGGTTTCCCGCAGGAAACGGAAGAAGATCTCTCACAGACGATTGATCTGTGTGCGGATCTTGTGATGATTCCCGGATTAGAAGTGGATATGCACCTTTGCACGTTCCTTCCCGGCACGGAACTGCACAATCAGTACAGAGATGAGCTTTCCAAGAATAGCTTTACGCCGAATTTGGTCGGCAATTTCGGCGCGACAGCCTGTGCGGATCTGATCAGTGCATATCCAAAGCTGTTTTCGCAGTTCTATGAGTACACTACATCACTGCGTCAGCGTTTGCGCTATCTGAATATGTTCATGACTACCTTTGAAGCATTTAAGCCGATTTACCGCTATCTGAAAGATACCCGCTATGCTGACAGACTATCGGTTGAAATGTACTATGATTGGGCAGCGGCAAATGAGGAGCTGCTACGTCCGCTTGCTGATCAGGGCAGCGACACCTACCATACACCGATGCTGCTTGCACAGAAGGACAGATTTCTCAGCTGCTTCACCGATGACAGCCGCTTTGAGCTACTAAAGGAAGTTGCACGTTTTATCGGCATATGCAGATTCCCTAATGCGGAGAATGGCACTCCTGCCGCACAGGTTGCAGAATTCGGATTTTCTGCAGACGATTACTTTGCCGGTAAAGCAATCGAAGACTACCGACCGGGAAAGACGGTTTCTTATGTGATGCTGGGCGAGGACGGAAAATTCCGCATCAAAAATATGGCATCTTATCTGTAAGTTCAAAAGCCCTTCTCCGCCGCAGATCTGTATCTGCGGCGGAGCTTTTTACAGAGTTGGGGAAACTGACAGAGAAATTGCGATTATTTGAAAATGGTGTAATGGAAAATGCTCGATTCAAAGGAGAACAAGCAGAATTAGCCGCATAAAGATGAACTGTGTTCGAAAGAATTAATTGCGGCCTATGAGCAGAAGCATATTTTGGGCTAAAGTACGATTCTGATTCTCGTCATTGCATCGAAAAATATCAGATTTTGGTTTTTACAAACTTTTTGTCTGCTTGTCCTGCTACATGACGTTACTCGCGTGTTATAAAAAAAGCCTGCATTTTCCAGTACAACCGGGGGAATGTTGAAATTTGAACTCTTTAGCTCTATAATGAAAAAAACAGATTGTGAGTGGGAGAGCAGTTATGATAAAGTTTACGATCACACAAGAATCCGTTCGGAGATACCTCCCAAAACGTGAGGACGATACTCACAAGGGCGATTATGGCCGCATCTTGATTATCGGCGGAAGTGTCGGCTATACGGGGGCAC